>URFI01000165.1 GCA_900547085.1 uncultured Prevotella sp. | reverse complement strand
CGGGTACGAAAGCTACAAAGACAACGAAATTTTGGTTTTGGAATAACAAGAAAATGAATTGGCGCAGGAGCAATAAGCAACTCATATTGGCATCGAAATAACAAGTAAATAAGTCATGAAGCAACTATTCAATCTCAAATCCTATTTCACCTTCCTCTCAAGAAACAAGGTGTATACTGCCATCAACGTGTTCGGACTGTCAATCAGTCTGATGTTCGTCATCATCATCGGCTTGTACACCCAACAGGAATACGCCGTCGATACCATGCACAGCAAGGCCGACCGTATCTATGCGCAGGGCTATGATATGGAGTACAACGGGCAGAAAGAAGCCCATACCGGCTCACACTGGTATATACAGAAGCACCTGAAACAGCGTTACCCAGAGATAGAAAGCAGTTGCGCGTTGGTTAGTTTCAATTTAAAATTGAAGTTGCCCACCACCGAGAAAGTGATGAAACGCTTTCTTTTCACGGATTCTACTTTCTATCGTATCTTCGATTTTGAGCTGGTTCGCGGCGATCGCAACCATGTGTTGGATGCAGTGAATAGCGCAGTGGTGACCGAGGAGACTGCCCGACAGCTCTACGGTAATGTTGATCCGATAGGCAAGCCCTTGGTTTATTCCGATACCGTTCGCCTGGTCATTACGGGCGTGGCACGCAAGATGGAAGGCTCGAGCATTGACGGCGCCGACGTCATCGCGCGTTTCGAGAACGTAAAGGGAATCAATCCGGGGATGACCAGCGAGTACATGAACAACGCCACGGGTGCGGAGTTGATGTTTCTGATGAAGCCCCATCATGATATCAGGACGAAAGGCAAGGACATCGACAAGTTCATGAAAGACGTAAACTGGCTGTACCAGATGCCCGGTATCAAAACCAAGATGGTCTTTGTTCCGCTCAAGCAGCTTTATTTCTCAGAGATAGGAAGCTCGTCGGGTGCAACATCGCGAGGCGACCGGAAACTTGTCAACATGCTGTTTGCGGTAGAAATCATGATTCTTCTGTTCTCCGTTTTCAACTATATCAACCTCACGGTGGCACAATCCGGCAGACGAGCAAGAGAGATGGCTACCCGACGTCTCTTTGGCAGTCAGCGAAAGCACATCATGGAAAGGCTGATATTGGAAAGCATTGTCATGTGTTTGTGTTCCCTGCTCATCGCCATTGGCTTGGCATTCGCGTTTGTAAAGTATGCCGACAAGTTGCTGGTAACCGAAATCAACATGGTTCACCTGTTCAGCCCAACCAATCTGCTCGTCATCTTTGCGTTCGTCTTAATGGTAGGCATACTGGCAGGTATGCTCCCCGCTGTATTCATTTCACGCTCGAAACCCATTGATGTGGTTCGTGGAACGTTTCGCACCCATGTGAAAATGGGATTCAGCAAACTGTTCATTATCTTGCAAAGTGCGGCAACCATCTTGCTGTTGGCGTGCTCATTGACCATCGGTTTGCAGACCCACCATCTCTTATCGGCTCCGTTGGGCTACGACACCGACAACCTGATTAAAATCGAAAACCCCTCAGCTGACAGTGTGCCCATCGAACAATTCAAGTCGCGCATAGCTCATTTACCTTTTGTTATGGGCATTACCGCTTGTCAAGGCATTCCGTTGGACAGAGGGAACAACCAGACGATGGAGATTAACGGGCGCACGCTCAGCTTCCAAATGTTCGGGGGCGATGAGAATTACTTCAAGGTGTTGGGGCTTCAACTTGTAAAAGATTATCACTTGGCATCTCAAGAAGGCATTTACGTCACCCAGCATACCCTTCAGGAAGTCGGCTTGAAACCCGACGCAAGATACATTGATTTGGGTCCTTCCAGGAAAAAGACTCCTATCAGAGGCGTGCTCAAAGACTTCCGGATTGGAAACATCACCAGCGAGATACACCCCATTGGCGTGTGGATCTACCATAAAGAAGTCTTACGTCCGTGGCATTTCGTGATGAAAGTCACCGGTGATCCTATGGCAGGATACGAGCAGATAAGAAAAATTTATAAAGAGGTGTTCAAAGAGGACTTGGAAGCTGAAAAGCCTTTCGTGGACCAACAACTGCAAATGTTCTTTGATAAAGAGATCCGTCTTTCAAAGATTGTCATGCTGTTTGCCTTTATTGCCATCGTCATCTCTCTGTTGGGGTTGATTGCCATGAGTCTGTATTTCATTCAGCAACGCTATAAGGAAATCGCTGTGCGCAAGGTGTTCGGAAGCAACAACCGACAAATCCTCGTGAAGCTGCTGCGCACATTCGCCGTCTATGTGTTGGTGGCATTTGTCATAGCCGTGCCTGTCATTCATTTCATCATGACGCATTGGCTCTCCAACTATAATTATCGCATCTCGCTTTCACCATGGATCTATCTTGCTGCAGGCGCGGTATGTATGCTTCTCTCTCTGACGGCGGTATATTTCCAAAGCCGAATTGCCGCGAATGAGAATCCTGTAAACCATATCAAAGACAATCAATAAAAATGAAACAGTTATTCAATCTCAAATCTTATTTCACCTTCCTGTCGAGAAACAAGGTGTACACTGCCATCAACGTGTTCGGACTGAGCATTAGCTTTGCTTTTGTCATCCTCATCGGCTTGTACTATCAGCACGAAACGGGCATCGATAAAAACATCACGAACGTGGATAGGCTCTATTTGTTGGGCTGTGATTTCAGTTCCGACAAGATGAGCGGAACATCGCGCGAAATCATCAGAGTGCTGCAAAAGCAACTGCCACAAATAGAAAAAGGCTGTGCTTTCCACATCAACCGTGAACAACATGTGACGACCGCCGACGAGGATAATGTGAAAGTGACCATGATGTACACCGACTCCACGTTCTACTCCATGTTCAATCAACCGCTTGCAGAAGGTGATGCTGCCACGGCTTTGAACGAACTGACCGACGTGGTGATTTCTCGGAAGTTGGCGCAGACGCTGTTCCGTAACGGCGACGCGATGGGCAAGGTGTTGACGGTAGAAAACCGGAAAGTGTATGTAAGGGGCATCTATGAGAACATGAGCGGAACCTCTTTCCCCAACTGTGACATTATTGGGCGGTACGAACTACTGCGCGAGCGGATACCTTGGCTCTTTAAGATTGACGGTAATTTCGGCAGTCCTGATGTGGTGTTGAGCTTGAGACCAGGCACAGATATCGACGCATTGGAAAATAATGTTAACCGTATTCTACCAAAGATATACAAAGAAAATTTCAAGATTGACTGCAAGTTCCGCCTGATACCTTTCAGTGAGAGCTATTTTTCAGAATACTTTTCCAACGTATGTCAGCGCGGAAAGGGCGGCTTGGTTTATCTCATTTTCATTATCGGTATTATCATCTTGGTGTTCTCGGTGATGAACTACATCAACCTGACGGTCGCCCTGTCGGGCAACCGCTCCAAGGAAATGGCGACAAGAAGGCTGTTGGGCAGCCGGAAGAGCGACATCCTCTGGCGGTTGGTCATCGAAAGCGTGTGCCTTTGCTGCTGCTCAGTTGTTCTTTCCGTGTTGTTGGCGTGGGCTTCCATTCCTTATACCTGTCAGCTATTGGACACCCACATCACCATCGCCGAGCTGTTCAGCCCCATCAACCTGTTGTTGTTGGTAGGCATTGTGCTGGCAGTAGGTATGTTGGCGGGAGTTCTTCCGGCAGTCATTCAGTCGCGGGTGAAGCCCATTGATGTGGTTCGCGGCACCTTTCGTCGCCAGACCAAGATGCTGTTCAGTAAGGTGTTCATCGTGGTACAAAACGCCATCACCATCATTTTCATTGCAGTAGCACTCATCGGCAGCCGCCAGATACGGCACCTCATCAATGCCCCGTTGGGCTATGACACCCGGGGCGTGATGGAAATCGGTGTTCCACAGGATGCCCGCAAGGCCAATCTCTTTAAGAAAAACTTGCAACAATTGACACCAGTCAAGAAGGTTTCCGTGTGCTTGTGCTCGCCTCTCTTGGGCGGATTCAACCAAATGGCTTACATTGGCAAGAAGGCAGTGCGCTGCCAACGCTTCTATGCGGACAAGGATTACCTGCCGTTGCTGGGCATCGAGGTGAAGAAGCAATTTGCGCAGGGCGATTCCGCCAAGCTCTTTGTGTCGCCCAACTTCCACTCGGTGATGCAGTTGAAACCTGATGAAAGGGCATTCCGCTATAATGAGACTTACGAGCGGGAACAAATCAACGGCATTCTGAATGATTTCCACCTTTACACCATTGATATGGACAATGCTGACGATCAGGTGACGGTGGTTTACCTATTCGACCAAATCGCACACGACGATTTTGCGAACAATGTACTCATCAAGGTGGAAGGCGACGAGCAAGAAGCCTACCGACTGGTGCAGGAGACTTACAAGAAAGTTTATCATGAGGACTTGGCGCAGGAGTCGCCTTACCTCAGTCAGAAGATAGCCGAGGTGTATAAGGAACAGACCCGCATCGTGCGCATCCTCACCATCTTCTCATTCCTTGCCGTTCTTATCTCGCTGTTGGGACTTGTTGCCATGTCCACTTACTTCATTCAGCAGCGTAGCAGGGAAATCGCCATCCGCAAGGTGTTCGGCTCCACGAGCAACCGAATACGACGCGACCTCATCCGCACCTTCCTTCAATATGTGGCTGTCGCTTTCGTTATCAGCGT
>URFI01000164.1 GCA_900547085.1 uncultured Prevotella sp. | reverse complement strand
AGGGTGAGCAACGTGTATTCTTTCTCGGGCAAGACACAGAACCCCATGTCCACGAATTTCGCATCTTTGAGGTTGGGTGTGCGCTTTTCTGTTTTTTGGTTACTGAAATAATTGGCCAACACAGCGTCACCAATGCGAGTAGCTATGTCGGATGTAAAAAGCTGCATGCTGTACGAAACACACGTTGTACCCTTCGAGAGCGATAGCGTCATGGGACCATTGTCGTTGCAATTTACGGTTACGTCAACGGTAGCCTTCATGTCATTTTGGGCTGCCACCTGTGTCACCACGGTCATAGCGAAGAGGCAGAGCAATGTTTTGAATATTTTCCTAATGTTCATGTTATGATTGTTTTTGATTGTTCATGTGTGAGGGATTGTGGAGAAATTCAGATGCCTCCGCAGCAACACCCGACTCACTCCACAATAAAAGAAACTATGGTTGCTAACTTGTATTTTCAATACATGTCAAGTGTGGTGCGTTCTGCACGCAGTTGTTTGATGGAGGCTACCCGCCCACCAGCGTTGTATTTGCCCACAAGGACTGGTGCCGGCAGGTTAGTCACCTCATAGATTAATACATCACCGTTCTCACATCCAACAAGCAAATGCTTGTAATCACGTCCCTGCGTGTACTGGTCGTTGCGGTCATAGGTCATGGCCGTAACTTTAGAGGTAATGCCCTTGAGCGGCAGTTGACCTATCTGATCTATGGATGTGGCCCCCCAAGTACCGCTCCTAACAACCACATACACCTTGTTGCCCTCTGAAAAGAGGTCACAACGGCTCTTGAGATTACTCAAACGGGTTGTGGCCGCAGTAAGGAACACTGTTTCTTTGTTGAGTTGGTGTCCAGTTACCTCGTAGGGGAAATAATAAGTGTTTGCCATCGGCACATTGAGTTTGCGCGTCCGATTATCCACGGCAAAGGTTCCAACCATGGATTTTCCGCCCGTGTTATACCATATTTGATACCAACTGTTGTTTCGGTCCCAATACATTTGCCCATTGATGGCGGTCAAATAGAATACCTCTGCATCTGCTGGCATCTTCATGATGGGTGCACCCGCCCATCCCGGCATTGACAAGTCTGTCATAAATACACGGTAACTGTGATAGTTTCCCTCCAACGATGTTGCGATGAGTACTCGCCTGTTTTTCTCGTCGTAGCATGGGATGTTGGTGTGTCCCCACAGCGTATGTCCGAAATTGGTTATCTTGTAACCCTTTTCATCGAGATAATACGGTTCAGTGAGAAACTTTCCACCGAGGTAGTGCTTGCCTGTCTGGCGTGTGAAAATGCGACCGTCTTGGGTGGCTACCCATGTGAACGCAGGATTGTCAGCATCTATTTCTTGGTCTCTGCGAGCACTAACCTTAAAGTTGGCAGGCGTTCCGTCAGCAAACTGAGAGCCAAGTTCCCAAGCCTTTTTGAGCGTGGAGGCGTTGAGAACCACCGCGTCTCCCTCCTGCGTGATGGCCGTCACCGAACCCGTAGGACTGACATTGAGCGACAGCGAAACATCCATGCGTTTGGGTGTTCCAGGTATATCGTCCGACAAGTGCTTCTTGAAAATAAACTTGGGTACGCTGAAAGTGCCGTTTGCGGCACGCCCATATTTCAGGCTCAACGCCGACATGGAACCGATATGCGGGTCGCTGTTGTTCTTAGCCGAGTAGACGATGAAGTCGCACTCTGCAATGGGAGGTTCGATGGTGATATATGTTCGGGCTTTGAAAGAAATTCCCGTAGCTTTCTCTATGATAGCAAAATCACCGTCAAAGCTCCCGGTGGGATAATCAGTCAATCCCAATCGTTTCATGAACTCATCGGTGGGAATGGTCTCTTTCAACTCGGTTGAAAATACCTTGCCATTAAGACGCCACTCATATCGCACCTCCTTGCTCCTCTCAAGCGAGTCGAGTTTTCCCCAATTGAAGTATCTCGATGCGTCGATGTTTGTTTCCTCGCCACCCCGTCCATAAACATATATGGGTTCATTGTTTACGTTGATGAGCCACGTTGGCGGCTTGAGTGATTCGTAAGTGTAATTTCCCTCATCGCTGAAGCACGCAGTCAGCGTAGCGCATACAATTGCGCACGCAATGGCGTTTCTGATTGTTTTCATAATGCGTTCCTTTCGTTATTTGCGTGGTTAAACATTGACGGTCATCACACTTCCGTCTTCTTCCTTGGCCTGCTCCGGATGCTCCACAAGCCATTGCTTGAACTGCCTGACAAGTTTGATAGCCTTGTATGGCGCTTTGCGCAACATATCCTCGTTGAGTGTGGCTTGCTTGTCGATGTTGAGCAAGAATAGTTTGTACTTACGGCTGGAGTATTCACCGAAGAGATTGTTGGTCACGTCAACATCCCACCACTCGGGCTTGACTGCATCACGCGTAAGCACGATGACGGCCCGCGTGCGCTCGGTTTGCCCCAACTGTATCTCGCCCATGGGCATCAGCTCTACCGTGAGCTTCACGCCGTGCGGCATGCTTTTGAGCCTGGCCGACCTGAACATCCTTATGGCGATGGTGTCACTTTGGTTTTTGGCACCTTCTGGCACATTATGCGCTCTGAACGTGTAGGATTCTTGCAGTTTGTACTCGTCAGGCAGAGCTGTAGTCATATCCGGCACGACCTTGAGTTTGAACGTTGCGTCGCGCTCAAGCAGCCGACCGGTCATATTGACCACAATCTTGGCATCTATCTCTGACACGTCATCATTCTCAAAGAAGAAAGACGCTATAGTCGAGTCGGCCTTTTCCTTACCAGGTGCGATGGCATCCTTGTAGAACTTCTCAAAATATATATGATGTTCCTGCCCGAAAGTCATCAGTCCTTCTTCCTGGCACGACACACAGGCTAACAATGCCACAAAGGGCAGTATATAGATGTATTTTTTCATACGTTTCATCGTTTACTGTTTTATTTTGTTTCATCCGCTGGT
Source organism: uncultured Prevotella sp. (assembly GCA_900547085.1). Classification (GTDB taxonomy): domain Bacteria; phylum Bacteroidota; class Bacteroidia; order Bacteroidales; family Bacteroidaceae; genus Prevotella. The sequence continues at coordinate 1,734 of URFI01000164.1, read as the reverse complement.
ATGGGCAACACGCTCTCTTGCTTGGTCAACGGCTTGACGGTGCCGTTGTCACGTTTCACGCCAGCATTAAGCCGCTTGTAGAGATAGAACAGTTGCCCCTCGCTAATCCACTCTCGCTGTCCCTCGCGCACAAGATCCTTAACGAAAGCGCCCCATGAGGTTTGCGTGGGCAACTTGTAGTCATTCAACCCTCTGTGCTCGCGCATAGTGTTGAGCAAACCGTAAGCACCCTCGAAATCGCCCTTTCGAGCCATGCACTCGGCCACGATGTATCTCAACTCAGACGTACGTAGCAAAGGCAAGATGGTGACAGTACGGTCACGCTCCATCGTGTTTCTCTCTTTGACGTACCATTTGGTGGAGAGAAAGTTGCGGTAAGAGCCTTTGGGTTCGTATACTAAGCGGGTTGAACGAATGTCGGTGGTACTCTCATCCATACCCGAGATGGTCTTGAATATGTCTTGCCCATCTTTGTTCACAATGAACAAGTCACTGCTATGCTGATTTTTCTCTCGTGGGAAAAGGCGTTCCAAACCAGCCTCGTCCACTTGCTTCTCGTTGTACAATCCCATGACAAGCGTGCCCACCATGCGTATGTCATTCATCTCCTCTGGTTGGTCTACCCATGCGAAATTAAACTGCTCGTTCTTGAAAGGCTCGAACTTGGTAGCATTGGCACCCTCGAAAGTGGCGTCCAACACCTCTAGAGCGTACGCTTTGGCCTTGTCCAAAGAAGAAGGGTCGAACGTTGCATTATACTGGTGGGCGCGCGCCAACAATGCCGTGATGGCCCAATAGGAGAACCTGTAACCCCTGCCTAAAAAGAAAGGATCAACGCTCGTGGGGTCAGCGGCACCCTCCATGCCAAACATCAAGGAGTTATAGAAGCGCGCCTCACCCGACACGCTGGCACTGTACCCCAATGGTGAGAAATCGAAAGGCTTGACAAGCTCGCGCGCATGCTCAAGGTCTGCAATGATTTTTCCCATTACTTCCTTGATGGGCAAGTGCGTGGCCCGCTTATTCGGGAACTCAGTGACGTAGGGAATGTAATTGGCACCATCGTCGTCAATGGGTGCGGGGGCAAAGAGACGAAGCATGTCGAGGTGGATAAAAGCTCTGATGGCCTTGGCCTCGCCGAGGATGTTGTCTCTCTCCATCTTGCCCTCGCTGAACTTATTATCACTCTCACCCTCTAGATGTTTGATTAAATCGTTGTCGGCGGCAATGGCGTTGAAGGCCGCCAACCAGATGTTGTCTATCAGTGGCTGAAGCTTGGCATCCTTGTAGTCACGCTTGCCAGCTGCGATATAGGTAGGGTTACTCAAGTCGTTAGAGCTGACATTGATGTCGTACTGACCTGAGAAGAAGTCAATAACGCCAAATTGCAACTCACGGCCGTAGAGCGTAGGTGATGCCATGCTCTTGTAGATGCCATGCAGAGCGGAACGATAGCCGTCGCCGGTTTCGAAAAGCTCGTTGGCTGTTGACTGGCCCTCTACGGGCACGTCAAGCCAGTCGTTGCAGCTGCTCAGCCCAAAAAGTGCCATGCAGACTATGATGATGGAATATGTTTTTTGTTTCATAATCGTTGTCGTTGATTTTTGTAGGTCAATAACTTGCTCGCAAACTTATGCTGTATGTGTGGGCATAAGGGTATGAGAGTCCGCGTTCCACCCTCACGGTGTTCCACCGAGCCAAGTCGGATGCGTTGATCGTGACGGACAGTGCGCT
>URFI01000163.1 GCA_900547085.1 uncultured Prevotella sp. | reverse complement strand
AGACGGAAAAATCCTCGAGCTGTCTGAGACGTCAAGTGGCATGCAGTCCGTGCTTCCACTGTTCGTTAATACTGATTACCTGACAAATGTTGTGTACGAGGACAAGCAGGTCAATCTAAACAATATAAGCCTTGTCAAAATAGAAGAGATCAAGCACACGTTTGAGATTATTTACGACCGCTGCCTGGAAAAAAGGAGCGGAGAGCGTAGGTACGAGGCCAGTTTCTTCTTGAACGGCAAGCAGCAAAAGTATCTTTTCAGCAATAGCAAGGAACGTGACAAGTTCAAGGGGTACATGAAACGACTCCTTCAGAACGACCATAGCGAGATTTTCCTTGAGGAGCCCGAAAATAATTTGTTTCCACCAACGCAATGCCTGTTCGTCAACTGGATGCTGGAAAGGGTGTCTGCCAAGAAAAGAAACCACTTTTTGTTTGTTACCACACATAGCCCATACGTCCTCAGCTATTTCTTGCAAGAGAATATTGCCGGTTTTAAGCTCATGCTCACTTATCCAAGTGAAGATGACAGTGGGCTGTTTTCCGTCAAGTCAGCCAATGAAGATGAGATTCAGCAAATTTATGACAATGGCTCTGACGCATTTTTTAATTTTGAAGCATTCACACACTAATGGCAAGACAGATGAATGTATATCCCGAGTGCAATGTGGATACCAATTTGGTTGGGTACATCCTCGGAGGCTATGTCAAGCATAAAAGTACTTGCAATGAGGTTGTAAAGGCAGTCAACAAGAGTGATGCTTTTTCCGTAGGTGTTATTGATGCTGATAAACGTCACGCTACAATGGATTCAGGATTCCATGAGTATGTATTGCCGCAGGAGGTTGACGGGAAATCTCGCCACATTCGTTTCTTCATCCATGACGATGGAAAAAGATTCATCTTTACTGTCTATAAGGCAATGGACAGCCTCATCTTCAATGCCGCAACCCATCAGCAAGCAGATATGGGGCCTTTTGGCAATCCTTCAAATGTGGATGAGTTCTTGGTATACACCAAGAGGATTCAGGCAGGAACGGATTCAAGGCTGCGTCAATTGTTCCATGAGATAAAAGGCTACCCAGAACTCATGTGCTTCCGCAACACGTTGAAATATCTGGTGGCAAGGAAATACAATATTGATACAGGAATTGCCAAACAATTCTTTGATGGAACGTTAGGAAATGACGACCTTCAAAAATATCTGGATTGAGTGCTTGCTGTCCGTTTCGGAAATGTTAATTTTTAGAACCATCTTTGCAAAAGATTAAACTTGAACAATCCTTCGATATGAAGAAAACAATCTTGATGAGCGTATGCCTGTGGTTACTCGCTGCCATGGGATATGCGCAAAGTGCGCCAAATATGGCAAATTATAGTGTGATTCCTTTGCCACGACAAATCAACATGGTGAAGAGTAAGGGCTTTGTGCTGACCCCTCAAACCCGAATTGTGTACCCAGCACGTGACAGTGTGCTGAAGAAAGATGCCGAATTGCTGGCATCCTACATTTTTGAACTCACGGGCTTGCAACTCAAAGTGGCGACCAGTGCCACAGATGCACACAACATTGAGTTGTGTACGGGACTGTCACATCCCAACAAGGAGGCGTACAGCATGCGTGTTTCCGCAGAAAAAATAACCATTCAGGGGGCGTCTGCTGCTGGCACTTTTTATGGCATTCAGACCTTGCGAAAGGCAATTCCCTTGAAGTGTAATATGGATAAGGGAAGATGTGAGAAAGAGGAGGGAAAAAGCAAGAAGTGCTGTTCAGCAACTGAACAGAAGGATTTGCTGCCTTATTCGTCAGGAATTGTGTTTCCAGCAGGCGAGATAACAGATTATCCGCAATATGCTTATCGGGGTGCGATGCTCGATGTGGCACGCCATTTCTTTGGGGTAGATGCCGTCAAGACCTTTATCGACATGCTTGCCTTGCACAACATCAACAATTTTCATTGGCATTTGACTGATGATCAAGGTTGGCGTATCGAGATAAAAAAATATCCGTTGCTGACCCAGAAAGCTGCATTCCGACCCGAAACGGCTATCGGACACACGGACAAGAAGGATGGCAAACCCCATGGAGGTTATTACACGCAGCAACAAATCAAGGAGATAGTGCAGTATGCTGCCGAGCGTCACATCAACATCGTGCCCGAGATAGATATGCCAGGACACATGGTGGCGGCCTTGTCGGCTTACCCTAAGTTAGGATGTACGGGCGGTCCGTACAGCGTACGCACAGAGTGGGGCATTGCAGAGGAAGTGCTTTGCGCCGGCAACGACAGCACTTTGCAATTTGCCAAAGACGTGATTGCCGAGGTGATGCAGCTCTTTCCTGGTCAGTATATCAACATTGGAGGCGACGAGTGTCCAAAGAAGTCGTGGCAAAACTGTGCCAAATGTCAGGCGAAGATTCAAAGTTTGGGTCTTGTTACTGATGCACAGCACACCAAAGAGCAGCGGTTGCAGAGTTATTTTATGACCGAAATGGCGAATTTTATCACCCAGCATGGGCGAAAAGTGTGTGGCTGGGACGAAATATTGGAAGGTGGTGTGGCGCCTAACGCAACGGTGTTGTCGTGGCGAGGCATGAAAGGAGCTGAAGAGGCTGCTTGTTTGGGACACGATGCCATTATGTGTCCTACTTCGAACATGTATTTCGATTATTACCAAACCGAAGACAGAGCCAACGAGCCTGTGGCTTTCAATGCCTATCTGCCCATTGAGAAGGTATATGCTTTTCAGCCTGTTCCTACGTCGCTGACGCCACAACAAGCAAAGCATATCATTGGTGTGCAAGCCAATCTGTGGACAGAACAGGTAAAAACCCTATCGCATGTAGAATATATGATGTTGCCACGGTTGGCAGCAGCGTGCGAGGTGCAGTGGTCGAGCGAGCAGGAGAAGGATTATGGCAGCTTCTTACAGCGGTTGCCTCACATGCTGCAACTCTACACAACTTGCGGCTATCGATATGCTGAACATTATTTCACGGTGAACACGGTGCTGACACCATCGCCCAAAGGGCAAGCCATGGAGGTGGCTCTTGGTGCACCGGGGAAGGCTAAAATCTATTATACCACCGATGGAAGTGAGCCAAATGAGCAAAGCAAACCGTACAAAAAGCCCTTTTGCCTCAAGCGATCTGCTACCATTAAAGCCATAGCTTATAGCGATAGTCTGCACAGTGATGTGACGAAAGAACAAATCATTGTTCATAAAGCCATGATGAAACCCATTCGTTTTTGCACGCCACCCAACCATGCTTATCAAGGAAATAGTCCGCAAGAGCTGGTGAACGGATTGCTGGGCAACACTTCGTTTCACTCTGGACGCTGGGTAGGATTCGTGGGAAACGATATGGACATCATCATCGATCTACAACACAGAATGCCCATTAAGAGTGTATCGGTGCGCACACTTACCGAACAATCCAACTGGATATTCCCCGACCGAGGCGTTTCCTTATTGGTGTCTGACGATGGAGAGCATTTCAAGGAGGTGTTTGTGGATACTAAACAATCGCTTCCGCACGTTGTGCCACCCAGTGTAAACACGCAGAAGATAACGCTTGAAAACGTAAAAGCACGATATCTACGCATCAAGGTGTTGTCCGAACACAGTATGCCCCAATGGCATTATGGTTATGGACAGCCCGCCTTCTTGTTCGTAGACGAGATAACGGTTGATTAAGAAAACGGTATGATAAGAGTTCATCGTGCATGGTCATGATGAACTTTTTCGATGAAAAGGATATGACATGACCAGATGAATGCAGTTGATGACGGATAAAAGTTTTGCCCGCTGCAACTTTTACGGATGTGCTATCGTCCTATAAACAGTTAGTAAATGGCCTCTTTTGGTAGACCATGTAATCCTCTAAATAGTAAATGGTATGAAGAAAATACTTTGGTTAGCATGTGCTGTGATCTGCGTAGTGACACTCGCATCGTGTGTGAACGTCGTTAAAAAGAAGGATGGCGGAAAGAAAATAACAAAAAACTTGAAAGTGCAACCATTTAAACGCATCAACTTACAAACAGCTTGTGAAGTGCATTTTGTGCAAGCTGATTCTGTGAGTGTCAAGATTGTAGGGCCTGAAAATGTAATCAAGCACATCAAGACTACCAGTGATGGAACGGAATTGACCATCCAACATACACGAAATAATGGATGGAAAAACCTGCGTTCTTCCGATGACGTGAATATCTATCTTACTTCCCCCGACCTTATTTCGGTGTTGATGCGGGGTGCCGGTGATTTCAATATCGATCGACATCTGGATACAGACACCTTGACAATTCGATTGGAAGGGGCTGGTGATGTTGAGATAAAGGACCTGATTTGCGATGAAGTGAATGTGGAAATGAAAGGGGCCGGCGATATCGAACTCGAGCAAGTGATTGCGTCTAAAGCCTCGTTTAAACTCAAAGGAGTAGGAGATGTCAAGGCTCATCTGGCAAAATGTGACTGGGCGCAATGTGAACTCGAAGGGGTTGGCGACATCGAACTGTCGGGAACGGTTAGGCATTTCAGACACAAGTTGAGGGGAACAGGCTCTATCAACACAGACGATTTGCAGATTCTTTCCCATCGTTAGCCTTAGAAGAAAAGCGAGCGTCTTGAGGTGATGTCAATCTTTTTGGTGTTGTGAGGCTGTTGCTGTCGAATGCATTGCGGCTTCACGACAATGAAAG
>URFI01000162.1 GCA_900547085.1 uncultured Prevotella sp. | reverse complement strand
TAGCCGTTGGTTATTTTCACGCGAATTATGAGAGGTGTTTTGTAAAGAAAGTTCTTTAATATTTATAGTTCTATTTGTTCCGAAATAGATGCAGATTGAGCTACCTCTGAACAAGGAGGTTTATACACAAACCATGCTGATGACAGGTCATCAGAAAAAACTAAACTATTTGATGAGGAATTTGGGTGACACGATGACGAAGTCAGGAAAAAAATGAATTTGTCAATAATCCTTATAAATCAGGATTGTAGGTGAGAAAATTTTTAAATAATTTTGCAGCGTCTTAATAAGTATTTACAATTACATTGCACATGAGACTCTACACGATTTTATTTGGTACTTTACTGGCAATCAACGCAGTGGCGGAAGAAACCGACACCATCAAGATAGGCAACGAACTGGAAGAAGTCTCCATCGTGGGATTCAAACAAGACAGGGCATCACTCTCGCCTGTCTCGCAGTCATCAGTGGGAAACCTGTACATCAACAACAACCAGTTGGACGGTGTGCGGGAACTGAGTGGCAGACTGGCCAACTTCTACATGCCCGACTATGGGTCTCGACAATACTCACCTATTTATATTAGGGGCATCGGCTCAAAGACCAGCACACCGTCGGTCGGCGTGTATGTGGACGGCATGCCCTTTTTCGACCGCTCGGTGCTGGACATGGACTTGTTTGGCATCAGCAAGGTGGAGGTGTTGCGTGGCCCGCAGGGCACGCTCTTTGGGCGGAACTCTACGGCGGGGCTCATCAACATCTATACCCGGTCGCCCTTGGACTACCAGAACGCTATGGCAAAGGTAAGCTACGGGGCGTACAACGACATCCAGGCCATGGCATCGGCATACCAGAAACTATCGGGCAACCTTGGCATTTCGGTAGCTGGCAGCTACCACCATAATGACGGCTACTTCACAAATACCTACCTGAACAAAAAAGCCGACCCGATGGACAACGGTACATTTAGAATAGGGACGGCATGGAAGCCATCGCAAAGTTGGACTATGCGGTACTCACTGAGCCTGGACTACATTGACCAAGGGGGCTTTCCATACGCTGTATACGATGCCAAGAAAGACGAGCTGAAAGACATCAGCTACGATGCACCTTCGGGGTACAGGCGGTTTGTGCTGACAACCGGCATGAACTGGCGCTATGACGGAAGCAGGTTGAGCTTGAACAGCCAAACCTCTTTCCAGCACAGCAACGACAAGGTGTCTATCGACCAGGACTTCACGGAGCGCAAAATGTTCTTCGCCAACATGCCTCTTAGGCAGAACATGTTCAGCCAGGAACTTACGCTCCGGTCGAGGAACGACACATGGTACCACTGGATAACGGGCGTGTTCGCATTTACGCAACACAAGAACTTCTCGACCACCATCGACTACTACACCCCAAGAAACCCGATGCGTGCCGCCGGCGTAAAGGAAAACAACAACGAGATACCAGTTTATGGACTGGCTGCCTACCATGTCTCACAATTCGACCTGTACAAGGGACTGTCTGCCTCGGTGGGCATTCGCTACGACTATGAAACATCAAAAGTGGAGAATGAGACCTATTGGACGCCCACGGGTAAGAACGGTGCCAACGCTACCAAGCTGGCCGACAGCTACGACAGCAAGATGCACTCAAGCCAGGTGACGCCCCGTTTCACCCTGAAGCAGCAGTTCACACCCGACAGGATGGTGTATGCCACCGTGGCGCGAGGCTACAAGCCCGGTGGATTCAATGCAGCAAAGGAAAGCAGCAACGACCGCTCGTTTGACCCGGAATACACCTGGAACTACGAGGTGGGAGCGAAGCTCAGCTTCCTTGACAGCCGTCTGTCGCTGGAGGCCAGTGCCTTTTACGTTGACTGGAAAGACCAGCAACTGTCGGTCATCATCCCTGCGGTAGGCGCCGTGATACGCAACATCGGGCACTCGGACAGCAAAGGGTTTGAGATAGCTGTGGGCGGACAGCCCATGGCAAACCTTTTCCTGCACGCCAACTATGGATACACCTATGCACGCTTCCTGGCAGCCAACACAGGAAAGAAATCAAACTATACAGGCAACATGCTTCCCATGGTGCCGCGGCACACCCTGTCGGTCAATGCCAACTACTCGATGTACCATGTGGGGTTCATTGACAAGCTGATGCTGAATGCCAACCTCACGGGCGTGGGCAAAATTTACTGGCGCGAGGACAATGAGAAGTACCAGCCTTTCTACACGCTGCTCAACCTGAAAGTGGCTGCCACCAAAGGACATTTCACCTGGGAGGTATGGAGTAAGAATACCACCGCAACCCAGTACATGGCCTACTATTTTGTGTCTTCCCAGAAGATGGCACAGGCTGGCAAGCCTTTCTGCATTGGCACCTCATTGGTGTACACGCTCAAATCGAGAGCCCAACAAGGCGGAGACATCGTGGCCATGGCCGCGCCTCACCGCTGGGCTTGTATGACCAATCCTTTCCAACCAACACAACGTATATGCCCAACAAGAACAACGCCCAACTTTTAGGTACTTTCTTTAGTCTGTACATTGCACAGGCGGTGCCCATGAGCTTTTTCTCCACAGCGTTGCAGGTGATGATGCGCCAACAGGCCTTCTCGCTGACAACCATCAGCCTTCTGCAACTCATCAAGCTGCCGTGGATACTGAAATTCCTGTGGTCGCCCATCGTAGACCGGCAATGCATGACAGTGAAAGACTACAAACGCTGGATCGTATCGTCGGAAATAGTGTACGCCGTGCTGATATTGGGTGCGGGAATACTAAGGCTGGAAACCAACATCCAGCTCATCATCATCCTGGTATTCCTGTCGCTCATCGCCTCTGCTACACAAGACATCGCCACCGACGCACTGGCCATACTCTCTACGCGTAAAGAGCAGAAGAGCTTTGTTAACGGCATGCAGTCGATGGGCAGCTTTGGTGGAAGCCTGCTGGGCAGCGGCGTACTGCTCATGGTGTTGCACCACTATGGCTGGAATGTCGTGACCATTTGCCTGAGCGGCTTTGTGTTGTTGGCACTTGTACCCTTGCTCATGAACAAGAAGCTGCAACTGCTCCATGCCAAGGAGCCGACCCACAGGGCCAAATGGAATGACATCATCTGGTTTTTCACCAATCGAACCGTCTACCCGCAGATAGGGTTCTTGCTCCTCTACTATGCCAGCATCATGGGACTGCTGTCGGTTGTAAGGCCCTATATGGTAGACCTTGGCTACAACATGAAGGAGATAGGCGCGCTCAACGGCATCGTGGGCATCTCTGCCGCCATGCTCGTTGCCTATCCCGCCAGCATGCTAATCAGACGCTGGGGTGCGGAGAAAGTGAAAGTGGTCTTTGCCGTCTGCATCCTGCTGGCAACCGTTTACTTCACCCTGATGTCGTGGTCTACACCCTCGAAACCATGGCTCGTCGGGGGTATCATACTTCTTTGGGCCTGCTATGGCATGGGGACAGTGGTGGTATACACGTCGGCCATGTTCTGTGTGAGGAAAGGACTCGAGGGAACCGACTTCACCATACAGATAGTTATCACGCACATCAGCGGACTGCTCATGACCATAGCCAGCGGAAGAATTGCAGACCGATTGGGCTATAATGGTCTTTTCTGCATAGAAACAGCCATTGCCACGCTCTCACTCTGCTATGTAACCTACTTCTTCTGCCGCGCCAGACGTTCTCAAAAGCATATCACAAAACCACATGACCTATGAAGAAAAACATCCTGATTACAGCTCCACGCCACTATACGCAAAGACTGCTAACGGCCTTTGAAAAATACAAAGAAGAAGTAGAGGTGACCAACATCGCCATGGTAGAATCAACTTTCGACACGGCGAACGATGAGATGCAGAAGCTATGTGCCGACTTAGGCATGTTTGATTTCGTGGTGTGCCTCAGCCGAAAGGCCATTGACGCCATGCACAACTGCTGTGACCGTGCAGAACAACTGGGCAAGACGCAGTTTCTGGCCATTGGAAAAGACAACGAATATCTACACGACGTGCTGGGTGTAACGCCTCCGTTCATCTCAAAAGAGCCAAGTCCCATAGGCATCGCCCATGCGCTGAAAGAGCATGGCCTCAACGAAGGATGCCGCCTGGCAGCCCTCGCGCCTGCGTTTGTTGGCATGGAAGAGCCTCGAACCGTTCCCGACTTCATGGCAAAGCTAATCGAACTGGGCGTACAGGCCCACCGTGTTGATGCCTACGTCAACATGGCAACAGAGCTTTCTGCAAGGAAACAAGCCTACGACCTCATCATCGACAAGTGCATTGACTGCGTAGCCTTTACCAGCGGAAGCGAGGTGATGGCATTCAATGATGGACTGAGGGAAGTGTATGGCACCGATGCCTGTTGTATTCTCAACGATGTGGCCATCGCCTGCATGGGGCCATACACCGCCATGCAAGCCAACCGCATCGGACTTAAAGTGGACTGGGTGCCTGCCGAGTTCAACTCTTTTGATGACTTCACAGCCTGCCTCGTTAAGCATTGGCGATAATCAGCAATGAGGCCAACAATTGCCACGACGTACTTCTTTGAGGACGCAACGATTCACACTGCACCTCCAAAAAGACCATCAACACATCGTATATCTCGGGCTCCGTCCTTGCCAGCAATTCCATAACCGAACGATCTACACCTTAGACCGAGGGTTGAGTCGATTACAGATGATAATGTGGAGTCAAATTGCTCCATGATTGAAAATAATCCCC
>URFI01000161.1 GCA_900547085.1 uncultured Prevotella sp. | reverse complement strand
TACAAAGTCAATGGGTTTGTAACGCGTTGGTTGATAAATTGTTGACCGACATATCTTCATGACTTTTATTGGATAGCGAAGGCTGGCCACACAGCATTGAAAACTTGTTCTAATAATCAATTGGAAGGATTGTCGTGATGACGAGCTGCGCAATTATGAAAGAATTGGTTGAAAATCTATTTGATAAACAGAAAGAGTCAAAAAAATGTGCTATCTTTGCATAAGTTGGGCATCGTCTCACCAAAACAAGTAAACTTGCTTTGCATTCGGCTCGCACCAACTTTGCATAAGTTGGGCATCGCCTCAACAAAACAAGTAAACTTGCTTTGTATTCGGCTCGCGCCAACTTTGCAAAAGCTGCGGCAGGTAATTTTAGAATAATTATACTCCATTCTGGAGTGACTCAATAACAACAAGGTAATATATGGGTATTTTTGGTCTGTTCAATAAGAAGAAAAAAGAAACGCTGGATCAGGGTCTGGAGAAGACCAAACAGAGTGTGTTCTCAAAGTTGTCACGTGCGGTTGCTGGTAAGTCTAAGGTCGATGACGAGGTTCTGGATAACTTGGAAGAGGTGCTCGTCACATCGGATGTTGGTGTAGACACAACCCTGAAAATCATTGAACGTATCGAGCAAAGGGTGGCACGCGACAAGTATGTATCAACTACTGAGCTCAATTCTATCTTGCGCGATGAGATTGCGGCTTTATTGGCTGAAAACAACACCGAGGATCACGAGAATTGGGACTTACCCGCCGACCATCAGCCGTATGTTATCTTGGTCGTTGGTGTCAATGGAGTTGGTAAAACTACAACCATCGGCAAACTGGCTTATCAGTTTAAGGCATCCGGCAAGAAGGTGTTTCTTGGAGCAGCCGACACCTATCGTGCTGCTGCCGTAGACCAAATCAAGATTTGGGGCGAAAGGGTAGGCGTGCCTGTGGTGAGTCAACAGATGGGAGCCGACCCTGCTTCGGTGGCGTTTGATACGCTGCAAAGTGCAAAGGCCAATGGGGCCGACGTGGTGTTAATTGATACAGCCGGTCGCTTGCACAACAAAGTGGGCTTGATGAACGAATTGAAGAAAATCAAAGATGTGATGAAAAAAGTGCTGCCTCAAGCTCCTGATGAGGTGTTGCTCGTCTTGGATGGTAGCACGGGACAAAACGCTTTTGAGCAAGCAAAGCAGTTCTCTGCCGTCACTCAGATTACCTCGCTGGCCATCACAAAATTGGATGGAACGGCCAAAGGGGGCGTGGTCATCGGTATCAGCGACCAACTGAAGGTGCCTGTGAAATATATCGGACTGGGTGAACAGATGGATGATTTGCAGCTGTTCAACAGACGAGAGTTTGTAGACAGTTTGTTCCAGCACGAATTATAACAGAAAGTCCATAATTTTGAAGAAGAATCAGATAGATATCATTACGATGGGCTGCTCAAAGAATCTCGTTGACAGCGAGACGCTGATGAAGCAGTTTGAAGCGAATGGGTACGACTGCACGCACGACAGTGAACAACCTGATGGTGAGATTGCAGTAATCAATACATGCGGATTTATTGAAACAGCTAAAGAGGAGAGTATCAATACGATACTTCAATTTGTTGAAGCGAAGAAAGAAGGTCGTTTGAACAAACTTTTTGTCATGGGTTGCCTCAGTGAACGCTATAAGAATGAGCTTGAAAAAGAGATTCCAGAGGTGGACAAATTCTATGGCAAGTTCAATTACAAGCAGCTGTTGGCTGATTTGGGAAAGGCTGAAATCAAGGCTTGCAACGGTCAGCGACATCTCACGACACCCGCTCATTATGCATACATCAAAATAGCGGAGGGCTGTGATCGCCACTGCGCCTATTGTGCTATTCCAATCATTACTGGCAAGCATGTCAGCCGACCGAAAGACGAAATTCTGCAAGAGGTTCGTAACTTGGTGGCTGATGGAGTGAAAGAATTTCAAATCATCGCCCAAGAGTTGACCTATTATGGGGTGGATCTTGATGGCAAACGACACATCGCTGATTTGATTAGTGAGATGGCTGACATGGAAGGGGTTGAGTGGATACGCTTGCATTATGCTTATCCAAACCAGTTTCCACTTGAGGTTTTGGACGTGATGAACGAGAAACAAAACGTCTGCAAGTATCTTGATATCGCGCTGCAGCATATCTCCGACTCGGTACTTGAGCGCATGCACAGGCATGTGAACAAGCAGGAAACCATGGATTTGATTCGCACCATCCGTGAAAAAGTGCCAGGCATTCATCTGCGCACCACGTTGATGGTTGGGTTTCCCGGCGAAACAGAGGATGATTTTCAGCAGCTGCTCGACTTTGTTCGATGGGCCCGATTTGAACGCATGGGTGCTTTCATGTATTCGGAAGAGGAGGGAACCTACGGTGCCAATCACTATTCAGACGACGTACCTGAAGACGTTAAGCAGCGAAGATTGGATGAGTTGATGGCGGTTCAGCAGGAAATCAGTGCCGAAATAGAGGCCGCAAAGATAGGCTCAACCATGAAAGTAATCATTGACAGGAAGGAAAATGACTATTATATCGGGCGTTCGGAATTTTGTTCCCCAGAGGTTGATCCCGAAATATTAATACAAGGTGGACAGAAGGCCGTGCAGATAGGTTCTTTTTATCAAGTGAAGATTACTGATGCCGAAGAGTTTGATTTGTACGGCGAGATTGTCTAAACATATACAGCAAGTTCCATGAATAACAAAGAGTTTATAGCAGATTTGTCACGACGTGCTGGCTATACGCAAGAACAGACGCAAAACTATGTTCGTACGCTCGTGGAAGAAATGACAAATATTCTTGGAGAGGGCGAATCGATTGCTATCCCTTCTTTCGGTACTTTTGAAGTGAAAAAGCGGATGGAACGCATCCTGATGAATCCTTCAACAGGCAAGAAGATGTTGGTTCCTCCCAAATTGGTTCTTAGTTTCAGACCCATCCCTTCTGTCAAAGAACAGTTGAAGAAAGGAGGTGACTCATGATAAAGATCACAGATTTGGCGAGCGTGTTGGAAGAACAGCACGAGCTATCGAAAAGTGAGGCCGAATTTTTCATCCCTTTGCTCGTAGACGTTTTGACAACGGGTCTTAAGGCCGATAAACAAGTTAAGATTAGAGGACTTGGAACGTTCAAGGTAACATCCGTGAATGCTCGTGAGAGTGTGGATGTGAACACGGGTGAACGCATCATTATTGAGGGGAGAGAGAAGATTTCTTTCACGCCCGAACCTGTCTTGAGGGATAAGGTGAACAGTCCGTTCGAGCAGTTTGAAACGGTTACGGTGAGCGATGATGCCGATTTTTCGGAGATAGATGAACGTTATCAGCAGCTTGAGGAACAAGAAAATGCGGACAGCAGTGCACCTGTGGAGACCGTTTTGCCTGTGGAAGAAAAACAGGTTGAAGTTGAACCGCAGGACAATCTTCAAGAAAAACCATCACCTGTACCATCACCTGAACCGTCATCTACTGTGAATGAGGAGGTGTTGGTTACCAACGACACAGAGCCTCGTTCTGGCAATCTCATTGAAGATAGCGTGCGTGAGCAAGAGGTGATAGAGATTCCGCCCACTGAAGAGGCTCCTGTGGTTGATGACCAACCAATCCAGGAAGAAAGAAATGTCACAGAAACAACTGACAATATATCGCAATCATCCATGAAGGAAAACGAAGAAAAAAAATCACTTGAGCTAACCGAACTGAATGAATTGAATGAAAACAATCAACAGTTGCGTGCCAATTTGGCTCGAACTCAGCGAAATCAAAAGCTACTGATTGGTGCCGTATGTGCTTTGCTGCTAGTGGCATGTCTTGGCGTTTATTATATCGGTAAGCAGTTTGCGGCTCGTGATAACCGAATAGAGCATTTGATGGCAGAGCTGCATGCTGTCAAACAAGCTGCGCAAGTGAAGGAAAATGTGGCTGGTGTTCAAGGCGAATCGGCCTCAGAAAACGCGCCGATAGACAGTGAGGGACAGGAAAATACGTCTATTTCTAATCGTGGAGACCAGTCTACAGAGCAGTCTGACAATGGTGTTCAAGATGAGAAAAAAGAGAAGGATGCAGCTGCTAAAGTGGCATCTGAGAGCGCCAAGCGTGCCCCGTCTCATCAGAACAACCAAACAATGGGTTCAAAATATGATTCGGATCCGAGGATCAGAACTGGCGCCTATGACATAACGGGTGTGGCACAAACCGTCACGGTGCGTAAAGGACAGACCTTGACTTCTATCAGTAAAACTTACTTGGGGCCTGGCATGGAGTGCTACATGGAGGCTGTCAATGAGACGAAAGAAGTGAAGGAGGGTGACAAAGTTAAAATCCCGGCATTGAAATTAAAGAAAAAATCTAAATAATTTATAATTTAATTCAACACTTGAAACTTCAGTACCAGCAGCTTTATATTGTGTTTTTTCAGCAGAATAGCTATAATCAGCTATTGATTGAGTATCATTAAATACATTCATTCCATCTGCACCGTATAAAGAACCTAAAACAACAGTAATTAAATTTCTTCCATTTCTATTGTAATAACCAACAAAGCAATGACCAGCTTTAGTTTCATTACCAGTTTTTCCACCAACATTACCATCAATACCTAATAATTTATCTCTAGTTTCTATATAAATTATTTTACCATTTAAAGTAACAGAAGTTTTTGCAAGACCCATAGATTCTCTTACCCAATCATTAGCATAAGCTGCTTTAGCAATAAGAGCTAAATCATAAGCAGTAGTAACATTATGATTATTAGGATCAGTTTCTAATCCATTTGGATTAACAAAGTTTGTATTTTCTGCACCAAGATCTTTAGCTCTTTGATTCATTAATTTAACAAATGAATCA
>URFI01000160.1 GCA_900547085.1 uncultured Prevotella sp. | reverse complement strand
TGATGGACAGTTGTGGTGATGAACCATGGGAAGGTGTCGCGATTCTCTTGCAGACCTGATTCAGCTGCAATGAACTGGAACCAACATCTACACAATTCTGAAAATCTCGTTTATGACTCCTTGATGACGAGCGACATTCCTGGACGAAGACCCTCAAATTTTTGGGTAGGACGTGCTTTTACCTCAAATGTTTTCAAGTCATATTGCCCATTGGTCTTGGTGGCTTTCCAAACAGCGTATGACCCTTGGTCCTTGATGTAGAACACTTTCATGTTGATCTCTTTGTTGAAAGCGGGTGCATAAGCCTTAAAAGTATCGCCTACCTTCATGCCTTTAAGCTGGTCTTCACGGATATTGAAGGTTCCCCAAAGGTCTTTCATGATGGAAATGCTCATGATGGGCGATCCTGTACCCACCAGTTCGCCTTCCTTAGGATATACGCTGCTGACTTCACCTTCTACGTTGGATATCTGAACGGTTTCTCTCAATAGCGACCGAACCACATTGGCGGCTCCCTCAGCTGCTTGAGCCTGTTTCTTCGCAGCGCGTTTCTCTTCTTCGCGAGCACCGTTCTTGGCCATGTCATATTGGCTCTTGGCCGCCTTCACTTGTGCTTCGCGTGCTTTGTAGCCAGCAAAGGCTTCGTCGCGCTTTTGAGCACTCATCACCCCTTGGTCAAAAAGGTTTTGCACACGTTCGTACGATTTCTGGGCGATATCTGCCGCCGC
This sequence comes from uncultured Prevotella sp., assembly GCA_900547085.1. GTDB lineage: Bacteria > Bacteroidota > Bacteroidia > Bacteroidales > Bacteroidaceae > Prevotella. The sequence goes on along the minus strand of URFI01000160.1, from coordinate 4,166 downwards.
TAATGCCTGTTGCCACAATTGATAAGCAGCTTGAATCTGCTCTTTTCTGGCTCCTTTGTCTGCCATGTCGCTCATGGCGGCGGCAGCCTGTTGTTGGGCAGCTGCTGCCTTTTCCTGGGCATTTACCTCGGGAGCCTCCAGGATGGCCAACGTATCGCCCACCCGGACGTAATCACCTTCCTTGACTCTTAACTCCAAGATACGACCAGGCAGTTTGCTTGAAACGCGGTATTCAGACACTTCAATTTCGCCTTGAACAATCTCTGGCTTTTTTCCTAACGTGAAAAAACCGATGATGGCCACGAGAATGACAACTGTAGCGAATCCAATGATCGCCAGTAAAATGTTGTTGTGTTGTGATTTTGCCGACATGATATTTATTATTGTAAGATGCCAAGCGCCTTGTTGAGGTTTACTTGGGCTAATTTAACTTCTACTTCTGCTTCTATTTTTTGACTTTGAGCTTTCTGCCAGGCTGTTTGCGCAGCCATGACATCCGTCGATTCCATGACACCTTCTTTGAATCCCAGATTAGCACTGCGCAGGTTTTCTTCTGCACTTGACACGCTCTTCATGGCCATAGCCAACTTTTTGTTAGCTTCTTTCACCTTGAATCTGCTTTGTGCGATTTGCAGTTCTATCTTTTCTTGTGCGTCGCTCATGGTGAGCTCGGCGATGCTGGTGGCCGTCTTGGTGGCACGCACTTTATAGGCACCCTCAAACCAGTTCCACACCGGCACCTGAACAATGACTCCCACATTCCATGCACCCGAGAACTTTCGCTGGAAGCCATTGAACATATTTGGATTTGAGATAAAATAGCCACCTGTGAGTGCTACATGTGGCAGGTAGGCTGCCCGGATGAGCCGAGTGTTCTGTTTGCTGATGTCAACAGCGTTTTGCAGCAGGCGCAATTCCGGGCGGGTAGTGGTGATGTCAATCGCCTGGTTGGCCTCACTGTTCACTCCTGGGGACAGCAACTCGGCATTTTCGTCAGCCAATTGGATGTTCTCGTCCAAGGGTAGTCCGCACAATTGACAGAGCAGCATCTTGGCAAGGGCGACTCCGTTTTCGGCCTGTGTCACCTGCATGTCAGCCTCGTTCACTTTCACGTCTACTTTCAAACCATCTGCACGCGTGGCCACACCTTGCTCAATCATCTTATGAACGTCGGAGCTGAGCTTCTTGACGAGTTCTTGATAGCTGTTAGCCAGTTTTTGCTTCTGTCTCAACGACACCACTAGCCAGTAAGCGTGGTCGATATCGTAAAGGGTAGTTTGCGTGCGACGCGACAGGTCGTTGGCAGCCATCTGTTCGTTGATGTCTGCAATGTTGTTGGCAGCAATGATGGCTCCGCCCATGTAGATGGGCTGTTTGACCATCACCGTTCCTGCCCATACTTGTCGGGTGTCTGTCTTCAAGGCCTCATTGATGCTGTTGCCGATGGCGTTTCCGGCTTGGCCGATGGTAGCCCCCAGGTTTTCCATCAGTGAGCCCAGTTGCTGTGCCATTTGCGGAGAGAGAACCCCTTGTTGGACCAATCCGCCAATCATGGTGGATAAATTGGTTCCCACGCCGTTGCTGATGTTGGTGCCCAAGTTGGCAAATCCAGCTTTCTGTTGGTCGTTGAGTAGTGAAATCTCCTTGCTGACAAATTCATATCCACCCATCGCATCGATTTTCGGCAGATATTTTGTTCTCAGGGATTTTCGCATGTTTCTGGCGACGTCCTGTTGGAGCTTGGCTACATTCAGCTGCTTGTTGTTGCGCAGGGCCATGGCCCGACAACTGTCAAGCGACAGTGTCGTTTGCGCATGAACAGGCAACAGCGTACCCATCAGAACCAGTGTAGTATAAAGTCTGTTCATCATCGATTCATTCAACTGCTAATCTAATGTAAAACTTCGTGATCCTATCATGTTACCTTCTGCAAAGATGCTCACCTGATATGTACCCGAGACCATGGCTTGGTCTATGTTCCAATAGGCTGTGACATTGGTTTGCTGACCGCCGTATTCCACGGTTTTTTTTGCAGTAGCCTGCAAATTCTTGTTCTCGTATGGGAATGTACCGGCTCCGCCCAGCACGCTTCCCGTAGGTGCTACGATGCGCACATACAGCGTACGCATGCCATTGGTGGCAGTAACGTTTTTCGCAATGCTGAAATCCACTTGCAGGGTCTTGGCCTTTTTCAACCGCTTGGTTGCCCTGCCTCGTTTGTCACGAAGGGATAGGTTAATGCCAGTGGCATCCAATTGTGCTGCGATGGCCACCTTCTCCGACAGGTTTGCCTTTTCAGTGCTCAACCCTTCTATTTGTCGGTTGGCAGCTTCATATTCTCCCTTGATGCGGGTATTTTCCTTGGTCAGGTTTTGATTGAGCCGGTTCAGCGAGTCGATTTCCATCACATAGCTGCGCAGGACGGCGCGTACGGTGGCCAATTCTTTTTTCAACCTGGCAATTTCACGAGCGTCATTGCTCTTTACTTGCTTCAGCTCATTCAAGAGCCGCTCGGTCTTTTCCTGTTCTTTGGTGAGCTGAGCGACAATGGAATCGTTGCTGATTTGTGTCTTCATCTCACTATATTGGTCGGCAAATCGTTGATATTCGTTTTCCATTTCCTGCTTATCCAGCTCAGCCAACTCTTGCATCTCCTGGTTATGCTGTTGTTGTTTGTTCAAGTTGTAGGCAAGATACACAATGCCTGCAACGAGTAAAATCATGAAAACGATTATCGGAATGACTACCTTTTTCTTCATAGGTAATTTTACTTAATAATTGTCTTTGCAAATTTAGATATTTAATGTTGATTGGCAAAAAAAAACAAAAGACAAATGACCATTCGGCTTGTTTTTAATGTTTTTTGATAAAAATAAACTTTGCAAAGCACATTTCTTGCGCCTCAAGCCTTGTATTCCGTTGTAGGATGTGATGCGCCCCCCTGCGCTCAGGAGAATGCTGCATGGTGAATTGGAGGTATGCGCCAATCTCGTGTCACTGCTGTGATGCAGAGGCGTAATAGAAGAATTTGTCAGATATTTTCATCGTTTTTTGCCCCAAAAACAGCTGTTGTAAACTGTTCATCTGGAAAAAATTAATAGGCAGAGCGGATGCAAGCAGGCAACAATTTTGGAAGAAAAAACGTTTTTTTACACAAAAATATTGATTTTGTCCGCTCAGAAGCATCCTTTTGTCTTGTCATCTGTATGCTCTATCGGACTAAAAGCATGCGGATACATCGCCAAGAGCATTGCTATTGCTGCCTAAAAGCTATGCTTTTGGCATGTCAAAGCTTAAATGATGGAGTGTTATAGATTGATAGTGTGTGTAAGTGGTTGTGTAACAAAGATGTATGAAAGTGTCTCGTGCTTGCCGTATTTGCCAGCCAAGGTTGTGCTGCTTGCAAAAACGCCCGGGATTTGGAGGTTCGTTGTCAAGAAAAATCATTCATCCATGTCGGCTTGAATTTGTTTATCTCAACGTTGTGAATAATTTTTTTTACGAAAAAGTACAACTTTACATATATTTTATTAACTTTACACCCGAAAACTACTGTACTATGAATAAAAACAGCTTTATTTATCGAGCTTTTGATTTGTACTATGATGGCTTTAAGCACATGACCGTAGGTAAAACACTATGGGCTGTCATTTTGATTAAACTCTTCATCATGTTCGCTATTCTGAAATTATTCTTCTTTCCTGATTTCATCAAACAGAACTCGCAAAAAGGCGATGAAGCAGAATTCGTATCTACCGAGATGATTAAACGAAACATTCATTAAATACATTACATTATGCACAATCTGTTATTAGACATTTCGGCACAAACGATCGACTGGTCGCGTGCCCAATTTGCTTTAACAGCCATTTATCACTGGCTTTTTGTTCCATTAACGCTTGGTCTTGCCGTCGTTATGGGAATTATGGAAACACGCTACTATCGTACCCGCGACCCTTTTTGGAAGGATGCGGCGCGGTTTTGGCAAAAATTGTTTGGCGTTAACTTTGCCATGGGTGTGGCAACGGGACTCATCTTGGAATTCGAATTTGGTACCAACTGGAGCAACTACTCGTGGTTTGTAGGTGACATCTTCGGTGCTCCGTTGGCTGTCGAGGGTATCATTGCTTTCTTCATGGAGGCTACCTTCGTGGCGGTGATGTTCT
>URFI01000159.1 GCA_900547085.1 uncultured Prevotella sp. | reverse complement strand
ACAATTCATTTTTTTTTATTTACAGCATTAAACCTTTTTGTTGTACTCTCGTCATAACATAAAATCGACACAGTAACTTAACTAGACTTTAACTTAATAGAAGCGCTTGATTCTGGCCATTTTAATGGCAGTCTAGAGTTTAGAGGTTGACAACGCGTCTAGAAGCATGAATAACAAGGCACTATGCAACAAGACGATAGCTGTAGAGTAGGTGGCCTACCCAATCGTGAAGAAATCGCTATATTGCCAGAAATCTCCTGCAAGAGTTGGAAGAAATTCCGTGACCATAATCAACTAAATGATTAGTTGCGCATAACAGTAGATAAATACAAGAACTGAACTTTTATATATTTAAATGTGATTCAGGAGGAATTAGTTTGTAAGATCAGGATGATTCTGAGCGTCCCCTAAGTGATTAGCGGGCGCTTTTCTTTTTTTTGTCTTGTTTGCGTGCAATGAGTTTTTTTGTCATTTTTTATTTGTACCTTTGCAAATGGTGGACGGTTCTGGTTTTCTTCCTGATGATGGGGGATGAAGCATTACACGCCACAAGTAAGTTATAAGATAGGAAACATTAAATATAGAGTCAACTTATGCGATTGTATTTACGTTTATTTTTGATTATAGTTGTAGGTTGTGGTATCGTGTCTTGTTCTGAAAAGAAACAAGATAAGAATATTATCACGCAGAAACCAAAGCCCGTCAAGAAGAAGGCTACGCAATCCATGAGCGACTACGAGCAGTCGATTCCTGTGGAATGAGTTGGCTCGGAGTATCATGTAAATGTATCAAGGCAAGCTGACTCTTCGCTACCGTTGGCGGATGATGGGGCAGGCAACAAATATTATGATAATAAGATAAAACTGAGTATCGTTCGAAAAGACCAAAGCGAGTTCTATGGTAGGACGTTTACGAAAGCTGATTTTGTAAACTATGTTGATGAACTTTATCGTAAAAACAGCGCATTGTTAGGTATTGTTTTTGACAAAGTTGAAGGCAACAACCTCATTTTTGCAGTGAGTATCGGCTCGCCCGACAAAATGAGTGACGAGGATGTTCCTTTGGTTATGAAGATATCAAACCTTGGTGCAGTATCCATCCAGAAAGATACCCTGTTGGATACCGGTAACACGGAGGGTGAGGAATCGGAAGCAGATATGGAAGAGGAAGATGATGGTGTGTAGGGTGGACCATCATTGGGCAGCTTCGTCTTGGCGCTTCTCCTCTTTGTTTCTAGTGCCATCATGCCACACCCAACGGCATTTCTTCATGAGAGTTGGGTGATTGTTTTGTTTGGTGTGACTTATCTTTTTACATCTTTTCTGTTTATTCGCTGATCGGCATCCATTTTTTAGCTAGCTCTTAAATCGTCATAAAGAATGATAATTCTTGTGGCTATTATTCGATTTTTGTTATCTTTGCATAAGATAGGCTGCGCCTTAGCAAAGTAAGTAAACTTCCTTTGCCTTCGGCTTGCACTATCTTTGCAAATAACGAACGGTGTGCATTTTGGTAGAATTCAGTTCTGTCATCAGCATGCTTACTAAATCTTTTATAAAAATAATCGTTAAGGTATGAAAAAGTTCATAATGATGGTGATTGCTACTTTACTGATGTTGCCGTCTCACATGATGGCAGACAGTTATACTATGCTTTGGAAGCAGTATGAGCGAGCACAGCAAAAGGATCTACCTAAGACTTCCATGAATGTGCTGAAGAAGATTATAACAAAGGCTAAGGCCGATAAACGATATGGCCATCTCTTGAAAGCTGAATTGCTACACGGCTCCCTCGCTAGTCAAGTGTCGCCCGATTCATTGACGGTTGAGGTAGAAAGACTGGTCGCCAGCATGCAAAAGGCCGAGAAGCAAGATCAGGTTTTGGCTGCTGTTTATCAATCGTCGTTAGGTCGTCTTTATCGGGAGAATGTGCGATTGTCGGACAACAGTAAGGAGTTGAGTGAGCAGTATTACCGTAAATCCTTGTCGCATCCCGACTTGTTGGCAGCTCACAAGGCCTCAGAGTATGTCCCCATGGTGATAGAAGGCATCGATAGTAAGATTTTTGGCAACGATCTCTTGCATGTATTGGGCATGGAGGCTGAGGCTTATGGGATGTTGCACGATTATTACCAAAAACAAAACAACCGTCCTGCTGCGTGCATCACGGCCTTGCTGCGCGTGCGACAAGATAGAGATGGGGACGTGATGCAGGTGAGGAAGTCGAAATATCTGCTGACCATCGATTCGTTGATTGACCACTATAAAGATCTCCCTGTCGCAGGTGAACTGGCCATAGAGCACTATCGTTTTATGGAACAGGCTGACGATGCTTCTGCCGAAAGCAAGATGAACTACATCAATTATGCACTAACCCAATGGGGAGCGTGGCCTCGTATGAACATTCTGCGCAACGCCCAGGCACGGCTGACGTTGCCAATGTTTCATCTTTCACTGGGAGAAAACGTCCAAATTCCTCATCAGGAGCGGCAAGTGGTCATCATGCAAATCTGCAATATCGATGAGTTGGATATGTCGGTGTGGCGCCTCAATCTGAAAGGCGATACCTCACTTCATCCCAATGACCCACGTGACTATGCAAAAATCAAGACGCATATTGTTTCTAAAACACCGGTGTACACAGCCTCAAAGCGATACGTTGGATTGCCAGACTATCAAGTCATGCGCGACACGATGACCATCAAAGGCTTGCCAGTCGGCGTGTATCTCGTGGAGATGACCACCAACAACAAGTCCATCAAGCCACAGCGGGCCTTGTTGCGGGTCAGCGATATGTATCTCATGTCACAGACACTGCCCAACAACCGGGTACGATTGGTCGCAGTGAGTGCAACCACAGGACAGCCATTGCCAAACGCTAAGATCAGAATCACAAACGGTAACAATTATGATAACAAGCGTCATTCCCAAACCTTGACCTGCAATGCGCAAGGTGAGGCGGTGTACGAAATGGGTAGGTCGTCCTATCAATCCATTTATCCTTATACAGATGAGGACCAAGCTTGTGCGGAAACTTATTTCAATGCGTATGGACAATTCCCAAAAGACCGAGTCCCAGTTCGCCCGCAGGTTGAGCTTTATACGGACCGAAGCACCTATCGTCCTGGACAGACCGTGCATGCTGCTGCCATTGTTTACCGAAGGGTGGATGATGAACGTACCGAGGCAGTTGCCCATCAGACCATGACCTTGACGTTGCGTGATGCCAATTATAAGATTGTAGCCACCAAAGAGGTGGTTACAGACGACTTTGGAACGGCGTCAACCGACTTTGTTTTGCCATCCTCTGGACTTACTGGCATGTTCTCATTGCGCACAAACTTTGGCAACAACGGTTACGAATCTTTCTCGGTTGAAGAATATAAACGTCCTACTTTCCAGGTTTCTTTCGATGAAGTGAAAGAGAAATATCAGGCGGGTGACACCGTGAATGTGGTCGGACATGTAAAGAGTTTCGCTGGTGTTCCTATCCAATCAGCCAAAGTTAAGTACACAGTTGTGCGCAGACCAGCCATGTGGTGGTTCCATCGAATGAGTAAAGACCGGGAGGTTATTGTCGCCAAAGACACCTTGGTGACCGACGGTGACGGACGCTTCATGGTTCCTGTGCCGATGGAGATGCCCGATGATTACAGTCATCACGTTGCCCGTTACTATTCGTTCGAGGTTCATGTCGATGTCACCGACGCTGGCGGAGAAAGCCATTCGGCTGAAACTCGTCTACCATTGAGCGACAAACCAACCTTGCTCACTTGTAACTTGCCGGCTCAAAGCTTGCGAGACAGCATCCCGCCTGTGACCTTCAGGTACATCAATAATGCAGGTCAGCCTGTCGAAGGACAAGTAAATTATACGATAGATGGGCACGCTTATTCAGCAAAGACCAATGAGCCTACCGTACGGGGATTGAAGAATCTGTCTTCGGGTGAGCATCATTTAGTCGCCATTTGCGGCAATGATACGCTTGATCAGAAGTTTGTAATCTTCTCTCTTGATGACAAGAAACCCGTTGTCAAGACCTCTGACTTCTTTTATGCCACATCAGACACCTTCCCACACAAGGACAAACCGGTGTATCTGTTGTTTGGTTCGTCTGACAGGGAGGTGCACGTAGTGTACACAATGATTGCTGGCGACCGTGTCATTGATAGCGGAACGCTTGAAATCAACAACCAGCTGATCAAGAAGAAGCTGACTTATTCGCCACAATATGACAAGGGATTGCTTGTCAACTACGCATGGGTGAAGAATGGTAAGCTATACAGTCATCGTCAGATGATACAAAAACCGCAGCCCGACAAGCGGTTGATAGTCACATGGAAGACTTTCCGCAACCGCCTCACCCCAGGGCAAAAGGAGGAGTGGTCGTTGCAAATCACCAAGCCAGATGGCTCGCCAGCACAGGCTCAGTTGATGGCTGTGTTGTTCGACCAGACGCTCAATGAAATCAGAAAACATGATTGGAGGCTCAATACTACCTATCATCCAGCCTTACCTTTTACCCAATGGAGCGGATTAAACTTTACTGAAGCTAATCTCTATGGTGATGCTCCTATCGTGTCTCTTCGTGAACGGGAGCTTGATTTCAGTCGTTTTGACGATGTGTTTGCAAGTTTCGACCCCAGGGATGAGGTGTTCCTCACAGGCTATGTCCCTGGCATCAAGATACGTGGAACCCGTGCGATGAAGGCCATGCCTTTGTCTGCGATGGCTAAGCAGTCAGGTGCCATGATGCTGAAATCGACAGCTGGAGGTGGCAATGCAAGGGAAGAATTTGCTGATGACACAGCTTCGCCAGCCTTGGCAGAGCCATCTCAACCCCAACAACCAGCCTCACGAATGAGCGTTCGCGAGAACTTGAGCGAAACAGCCTTCTTCTTTCCCGCCTTGTTGTCTGACGACAAAGGCAACGTGAGTTTGAA
>URFI01000158.1 GCA_900547085.1 uncultured Prevotella sp. | reverse complement strand
GTTCCTAACCCGTCATACGTTCAGCTACCCATCATCAAAGCGGTTACCGAAGACCTGCAAGGTATCGGTGTCTGCACCTGCACGAGCGTCAGTGCCACGCCAGTAAATTGGGTGATGGACAGAATATTGGGTAAATTTTAACTGCATGTCTATTTTGATGCTACACTACAAACGATACACACTACTGTTGTTGGTCGTATTTTCGACTCACATGCTGGCTGATACTATCCCAGAGAGAAAAGGTTTCTTCAAGAAACTAACTCAAGGGGCGGTCAGGTTCGTAGAGAGTTTCTCGGAAGTAGACACCAATTATGTCGAGCCACAGCATTACAATTATACCGTGATGTTACAAAACACCAACACCTATGAGGGCTATCGCCTGCGCAACCACGAAGGCCAATCCGTCACTTTGGCACCCCAACCCAGCATCAAGATAGGCCCTTTCGTTGGCTACAGATGGTTTTTTCTGGGCTACACGTTCGATCTCAAACACTACGACAAGAATAAGGATCGCCAAGAAATAGACCTTAGCCTCTATTCTTCACGCCTCACCGTAGACTTATTTTATCGTAAAACGGGTAACTTATATACCATCAGAAGCCTGTATATTGATGATAAAATCGATACCAAACCCCTTGAGAAGCAACCGTTCAGTGGCTTCAAATCAAGCATCAAGGGCTTCAATCTCTACTACATTTTCAATCACCGAAAATTCTCTTACCCAGCAGCATTCAGCCAATCTACAGTACAACGAAGAAGTTACGGATCACCGATGGTGGGCATTGGCTATACCAAGCACAAGATGAGCATCGACCTGTCTGAACTCAATCATCTGGTCAAATCGGTGTTAAAACCAGGAGAAGAGGGAAAAACGAAAGAAGACACACGTCTGACATTTGGTAATTATCACTACTCCGACATTTCAGTTTCTGGCGGATATGCTTACAACTGGGTGTTTGCTCACAACTGGCTGTTCGCCTCATCCCTATGCCTGGGACTGGCGTACAAGCACAGCGTGGGTGACGTTTTGAAAGAACAAACCACTACCCATGATTATAATCTGAAGAATTTCAACGTCGATGCAGTAGGCCGGCTTGGCGTTGTGTGGAACAATACACGCTACTATGTGGGTTCAAGTGCTATCTTCCACGCATACAACTATCAGAAAGGCCAATTTTCAACAAGTACCATTTTCGGCAACTTCAACATCTATGTTGGAGTGAATTTTGGAAAACGTAAACAAAAATAATTTAATATATGCGACTGCTATTTTTACTATTATCTACCTTCTGCCTACAGGTCTTCGGGCAAACCCTGCAATATGAAAAATCAGACAGCGTCAAGGTTGAGCAACTTCTCGCCTCTGCACGCCAGCAAGACAAAAGCACAAACATGGTAATATTTTTTGCTCGTCAGCTGATTGGAACGCCCTATATTGCCAAGACCTTGGAAAACAACGACCGGGAGAACCTGGTCATCAACTTGCGCGAACTTGACTGTACAACGTATGTGGAAAATGTTTTGGCACTTTTCTTATGCCACAAGAACCATCAAAAGCGTTTTCAAGACTTTTGTCAATTTCTGCGACTCGTCAGATATCGCAATGGAAAAGTGGCTTATCCCAACCGTCTTCACTACTTCTCATCCTGGATAGAAGACAACGTGCGCATGGGCTACATCCAGCATGTTGAAGAACTTGACCCTCCTTTCTCAGCCACACAGGTACTCGACCTGCACTACATGACAACCAATCCGCAATATTATCCGATGATGAAGGGCAAGCCGGAGGTCATCGCAGCCATTCGAGAAATGGAGATTGAGCTAAGTGGCAACGAATATCTGTACATTCCCAAGGACAGCATTCGCAATACGCCCCTTCTCAGGCGGTGCATCAAAGACGGTGACATCCTGGCCATGCTCACCAGCCGAAAAGGGCTGGATACCAGTCACGTCGGCATAGCCATCTGGCATGACGATGGCCTGCATCTGCTCAATGCCTCCTCCATTCACGGAAAAGTGGTGGAAGAATCGATGACGCTCAACAAGTACATGAGTAGGCAACGCTCACAAATTGGCATCAGGGCGGTCAGGTGTGCCGGGCTGTAAGCACAAGGGTTGCCGGCCAATTGAACAGCTCTTTTATTCAACCTCAAAACGCTGTTATTTACAGGTTTTTACCATTGCCGTGCAATCTCATTGAGTTTGGCAGTCAAAGTGATAGAGTTTGGTTGTCAAACTCAATGACATTGGCTGCCAAAGTCATGGAGATTGGTTTTTGAAAGAAAAACAATGGAATCAATCAAGCTACAGAGTGATGACAAAATAAAAAGAACCCATAAAATAGAGTGAATTCACAGCTATTTTTCGTAACTTTGTCAACACAACGAGAATAAATTATCATTAACAAATAAAAGATTCGAAAATGAAAATTGATCAATTCAATTTTGCTGGAAAGAAAGCAATTGTACGCGTAGACTTCAATGTTCCATTGGATGAAAATGGAAAGGTAACCGACGACACTCGCATTCGTGGTGCTCTGCCTACGCTGAAGAAAATTCTTGCAGACGGCGGTGCTGTTATCATGATGAGTCACATGGGCAAGCCCAAAGGCAAAGTGAAGGCTGAATTGTCACTCAAGCAAATCGTTAAGAACGTTTCAGACGCTTTGGGCGTTGACGTGAAATTTGCGAAAGACTGCGCTCATGCCGAGAAAGAGGCAGCTGACTTGAAGATGGGTGAAGCCTTGTTATTGGAAAATCTTCGCTTCTATGCCGAAGAAGAAGGCAAGCCCGTAGGTGTTGAAAAAGGCACACCTGAATACGACGAGGCAAAGAAGGCCATGAAGACCAGTCAGGCAGACTTTGCCAAGAAGCTGGCTTCATACGCAGACGTATATGTAAACGATGCCTTTGGTACCGCTCACCGCAAGCACGCTTCTACAGCTGTGATCGCCGATTACTTTGACGCCGACAGCAAAATGCTGGGCTACCTGATGGAGAAAGAGGTGACTGCCATTGACAACGTGTTGAAGAACGCACAGCATCCTTTCACGGCCATCATCGGCGGCAGCAAGGTAAGCTCTAAGTTGGGTGTTATCAAGAACTTGCTTGACAAGGTAGACAACTTGATTATCGGCGGTGGCATGGGTTACACCTTCATCAAAGCACAAGGTGGCAAGATTGGTCAGTCGCTGCATGAAGATGATTTGATGCCAGAGGCTCTCAATGTGATGAAAGCCGCCAAAGAAAAGGGTGTCAACCTGGCATTGTCAGTAGCAACCGTTTGCGGAAAGGAATTCTCAAACGACACCGAACGCAAGGTGTTCCCCATCAATGAAATTCCAGACGAATGGGAAGGCATGGATGCATCGGAAGAGAGTTTGGAGAACTGGAAGAAGATTATTCTTGATTCTAAGACCATACTGTGGAACGGTCCTGTTGGCGTGTTCGAGTTGGAAAACTTCGCACACGGTACTGGTGAGATTGCCAAATACGTAGCTCAAGCCACGCAAGAGAATGGTGCATTCTCTCTCGTTGGCGGTGGCGACTCAGTGGCAGCTGTCAACAAGTTTAGCTTGGCCGACAAGGTTTCTTACGTTTCTACTGGTGGTGGCGCGATGCTTGAAGCCATTGAGGGAAAAACTCTTCCCGGTGTAGCTGCCATTAAAGGCTGAAAACAGCATGCAAGGGATATTTCCTTGCAGGCTTAAATAAAATTGGGTAGGAGGTAAATGTTATTCATAAAAGGCATTTACCTCCTACTTTTCATCTTTAGAGTGCTGTACAACGAAGCCGTGAAAGCCCTTAATACTTATCATTATGTAGCTACTGCTCAACGACTGCTCGGTAAACTTGAAAGCTATTCCCTAACTCTCGTCAGGCTGCAACAGCAAGCTGTGCAACTGACAAATGCCCTTGAAAGTAAACAAGAATGAATGCTGATAAATCATAATACCCAACGTTAGTACCGTGCTACGGTTTAATTATTACCTAAAACATCATTTTTTTCAACTAAACTTAAATTCTCGATGAAATATATGTTTGATGTTAGTGGTGTTAATTCTAACTTTAAATCATATTTCTCTCTTAAATCATCTTGTGTATAACCAGTTAAATTTACATTTCTTTTAAAATTAAAATCTTTAAACCTAAACAATACTCCATCTATTCGACCTGTATAGTACCCATTAAGAGATGTTTTAAATATTTCCAACTTCAAATTATCCTTTCTAATTAATAGGAATGAAAATAGAACAAAGTATAATATTAAAAATAACTTCAACATCCTCATTAACAAAGTAAATCTTTTTAATGTACTTTTATCGTTTGTGACTACCAATGTAATCAAAACTGCTATAAGTAAAAGTATAATATAATAAAGATACGTTGTCACCAAAGTAGAATAGTAATAATAAAATGATATTGTACCAATTATTATTAGAAAAACATTCTCAATTTTTTTATCTTTCATTTCTTTTATCACTATGACTACTACTTGTAACCGCTTTAACAGAATTGTCATCATTTCGCGGATCATAATTTGAAATAGGGTCAACACTCATCCACAAGCCAAGACGTGGCTCATAGTACCTTGCACCATAGTAATACATTCCAATCTCCTCGTCAAATTCCTTGGCGTTGAGTTCTACTCTACAATTGGCTGCACTCGGCATAGTGCAAGCAAGCTTGGCTTTCTTTCGCTTAATCGAATAATTCTCATCTGCTGCCAGGAATCTGTTTTCCTCGTCCCACTTGTATTTCTGCTCGGTTGCCTTGTCGTCTTCCTTGCCATCATGCTTTACACGAGAGTTGTTGATATAGACAAGGTTTCCGTTGGCATCATAGGTGTACTTGTGTCCGTTGTTGATGTTCGTGCTGTCCGTCGGTGTTTCCTCCGTGCGGTAGTTGATGTCACGGACACTGGCCAGTTGGAACTTCTTGCCCTCATCATTATTGTATGTGTAGGTGA
>URFI01000157.1 GCA_900547085.1 uncultured Prevotella sp. | reverse complement strand
TAATTAAATAATGACACACCACAAAGAGATGATGCCATTTAATCTTCTGCTGAATTTCAAAGCAAAAGAGGGCATGCCGCGAAGCACACCCTCTCAAAATAAATCTTAATCAGGAATCGTTACTTATTACGAATCCATCTCTTGTCCCAGATATTCAATTGTTTTTTCGTCTTGTAAACAGAAGGGATACATACAACATTCACCTTACTGTCCTTGGCAGCCTGCACATAATAGTAAATGTTCTTACCTTGGTACTTGCCTGACTTTTGGTGGTTCAAGGCAAATGTGTTTGTGCCATCTGTCAACTCACCTGCACTTTTCACGCCCGAGTACTTCACGTCAATGGTCTTACCCACGGTAGCGTCCTTGATGAGGATATAACGGTTGATGTATTTTCCGTAGTCGGCCGCAAGCTGTGCAAGGGTCACTTCCGTTGGTTTGGGTGCATCACCCTTGGTAACTTTGGCCAATTCGGTTTGCAACGACGTGGCTTCAGGCAGTCCGTTGTATGCATAGCCAGCACCCCACACACGTCCATTGATGACATCACCCACAGCAAGACTTGAATTGCCACTATAAAGTAGCAAGCCACCCGTTGCGTCCTCAACGAAAATGTTGCTGCCATTCTTGTAGGTCACCTTCGCATCAGTGAGGATGACGTCAAAGTTCACCTGCTTATTTCTGTCTGTACTGGCTGATATGGCGGATGAAATGCCTGCAATACCGCCTGTGGTGACAGGAGTAGTACCCAGCTGAATGATGGAAACTGTCAACACAGACTCATCCTTTCCCTTGGTACTCTTGAACGTAAGTGTACCCTCACGGTTCTTGCCTGTGGTGTTCTCAGAAGGGTTGACGGTAAACACCAAGTCACCCTTCTTATTGACTGTGTAGCCTGGCTCTATCGTCATCCAGTCGACATCCGACTTGAAACTCAATCCTTCGCCTTTCTGTGTGATAGTGATGTTGAACGGTTTGCCTTCCTTGTCAATGGTTTTATTGGTCTCTTTGCTGAGCAAGAGCGCTTTCTTCACTGAGATAAATGTGGCATCCACAATCTCAACAGTCGACTTATAGGTTGTCCTGGCACCTTCGACCGTGACTAAATCACCAGGAGCGATATTGAACTTCTTCCAGTTATAAGCGCCTGATGCGTCCTTTGTACCATAGATATAGAGTTCGTTGCCCTCGTTGTCTACCATGTACCAGTTACCGTATGAGGTGTTAATGATTTTGCCACACATACCTGTCACACGGTAGGTTTTGCTGTCAACGCCCTTCAATACGTCCTTCACAGTACTTTCGGGTGTAGGAGAATCGTCAATCTGAGCAACGATAATGTTCTGATATTTGTCGCCGGCTTTTATGCGTATGGTAACTGAACGCGTGGCGGTTGTAGCGCCAACGGTGAAAGAAATGTCAGTAGTTCCTGCGCCACCACTCAGTTGTGACACCTTAACCCACTTGTTTTCCTTGGTTGCCATCTGACTGGTAGGAACCTGATATTTCACGATACCCTTTTCATCATCCAGCGAATCGGCCTTAACCGGAACCATGAAGTCCATGCTCCAGTCTTCCGTAGCCGTCACGGTAATCTTCTGCGTTCCACCTTTCACGTCGAAGGCCACATAAGAAGAAGACACCTTCAAGTTGTCCAAATAGGTGGGTTCATTGTCGTCCGCACAGCCTGTAAACATGGCAATGACTGCGATGAACGATGGAATGATATATTTTAGTTTCATATCCTTTTGTTTTACTATTAATTAAATGTATGCTTGACTTTAGTTGAACGTATACTTGATACCCACCGACATGTACCAGCACTGGCCGATAGAATAGCTCGGTGTGAACGTTTCAGTGTTACCATTGATGGATTTTGGCGTAGAGAACTTAGCCACACCGTCTGTGTCAACACCCTCGTATTTGAGGACACGAGCATCCGAACCGATGGCAGGATTCAAGTATTTGGCCACACCCCACTTTGAGTCAAAGAGGTTGAGCAGGTTCTTAATGTCGAAGCTCAACTGCAAACCATGCTTTGTCTTACCTACGTTGAGTTTGAAATCGTGCTTGTAAGCGAAGTCAATGCGATGCACCCAAGGAGAGTAAAGCGCATAAGCCTCGGCATATTCGCCCTGATGTTTGCTCAGATAACCATTTGCATGCACATAGTCCATGAAACGAGTTTTATCGTCTTCCGATACGAAACGGAATTGCTTGTCGGCCACTTGCTGATCGGTAGGAATGTAGATTGCATCATAATTGTATCCGTCACCGTTCATATCATTGGTGGTCATGAACGAGTAGTTGGCTCCACCTCTCCATCCTTCATAGAACAAACTATAGTGATTACCGCTCTTGTCGTGGATGGTAGCCGATGCCACAAATCGGTCGGGCGTGTTGTATTGCGAGTTGTGCAACTTGATGTGATTCGGTCCCTCCACAGTTGGAACGTAGGTGAATGCTGACTCTGCGTTAGAACCAGGCATGCCCGTCACACTCTTAGCCACGTTGTGAGTATAGGCAGCCATCAGGCTAACCCACTCTGCCGGTTGTACATTGGCGGTTAAGTTAGCCGTCCAACCATAGCCGCGACTGGTATTTTCCAAGACAAAAGCCTTGGTGTTGGTACGGAATCCCGTAGGATAGATAGGACGGTTGTCTACACCATTGAATCGAGCGAACCCGCCCACAGAAGGAATACTCCAGTCTGAAATAGTGGTTTCGTTAAGCGTCTTGTTGAAAATAAACTCACCCGACAAGGTGAATGGGAACGACACTGGTACTTGATAATCGATAGCCACGGATGCCTTCCATACCTGTGGCAACTTAAAGTTTTCTGACACGGCGGCGATAGCAGATGGAACCGTTCCGTCCTCGGGCTTGATAGTAGAAGGATAGCCCAAAGAAATCAGCTTGTCATAGAGCGCTTTCTGCGTGGCTTTGCCATTGGCATCGGTCACCAGTCCGCCGGCAAAGGTATCCATGTCGAATCCTCGTTTGGCAGCGTTGGCAGCGTTGATTTGTGCCTGATACTGCACCATACCACCGTTGGTAGGCATGTTGGTGAAGAACACCAGTGGCAAGTTGCCGGCAAAGAGACCCGTACCACCACGCACCTTGAGCGACTTGTTTCCCAAGACATCCCAGGTAAATCCTACACGCGGTGAGAATATCCAGTTGGCTGAAGGCCACTTGCCCGTGTCAATGCGACGCCCATCGTAATCAAGGTCATAGATGGCCTTGTTGGTTATCAAGTCGCTGTTGACGAATGAGAGATTGTCAATGCGCAAACCGTAAACCAACTTGAAGTTGTCCATCACCGACCATTCATCCTGTCCGTAAACAGAAATCTTGTTGCTGCGTACACGAGCGGCCGGCGCACTCTCGCCATCATAGCCGTAAGTGAGGTTCACAATCTCGGGAGCGGCACCATTAAGGAAGTCGTCCAGACTGCTATATCGATAGTAGCCCGTACCATTACGCATGTAAGCATTGTCCGCCATCTTGTATTCGTAGGCCAGTCCACCGGTGATTTTATGCTTTCCAGTATAGTAAGTCAACTCGTCCTTCACATTCCACACATCGTTATGAACGGCATTGTTCCATGTAAACAGCTCGTAACCCAACGACAGGTAAGCCTGTCCGCCTTTCAAGATATCGATGAAGGGGAATTCAGAAGAATTAGAACTACGCAAGTCGTCCAGCTTTGAATAGGTTGCCAACAGCTGGTTGGAAAGATTCTCTGTCAAGCGACTGTTCAAGTCGAACGAGAACGAGTGTACCAAGTTGTCCATCGAATACATGGTATTAGCATACGCCATAGATGCCTGCGACAAACGGCCTTCCGACATTCGTGTGCCGCCATCCATAGACGATGCGTTAGGCGAGCGCCAGGTCATGTTCTTGGTGTAGTTGTAACGCAAGGCCAAACGGTGCTGGTCAGTGATGTTCCAGTCTAAGCGTGCCAACAGCTTGGTGTTGCTGATGTCAGCGGGGAAGCTGGTGTACGAACCAGTGTTGTATCCATATTTCTTGTTCACAAAGTCAGAAACAGTCTGCAAATCCTTGATTGTTGTACGCGAAATATACTCTTGAGCATTGGCCACGCCATCCTCAGAGGCTCTCCAACGGTTAGCTACCGTAGGAACCTTTTCTGTTTCACCATTCACGAAGAAGAACAACTTGTTCTTGATAATCGGGCCACCCAACGTAAAACCGTAGGTAGTCTTGCGATCCTTCTCGCGCGCATTGGTAATCTGGAATCCTTCGACAGCATCGCCTCGCATGTTCTCATTTTGGTGATAAACGTACGCACTGCCCTTGAAAGCATTGGTACCCGACTTGGTAATGGCATTCACACCACCACCGATGAAGTTGGTTTGGCGCACGTCATACGGAGCAATTACCACCTGCAACTCTTCAATAGCTTCAATGGAGATGGGGTTGCCACCACCGGGAAGAGCCGATGACAAGCCAAAGTTGTTGTTGAAGTTGGCACCATCCACGGTGAAATTGGCCGTACGACCATCCGTTCCGACAAAGCTCATGCCGTTGCCTCCATATGGAGAAAGACGCGTGATGTCGGTGATGCTGCGGCTCACCGTAGGCAGATTCATCATCTGCGAATTGTTGATGTTGGTCGAAGCACCGGTCTTCTCTTGCGCAAACTTGGATGCCGTTGCACTGACAACGACCTCGCCCAGCATGGCGGCATCTTCCGAAAGGGTCACGCCAAGGTTATACACCTCACCCAACTGAAGCGTGATATCCTTGTAAGTCTTCGTCTGGTGTCCCACGTAGCTCACTGTAACAGCATAAGGACCACCTGTACGCATACCCTGAATATTAAAACGTCCGTTCACGTTGGTCACTGCCGAATAGGTAGTTCCAGAAGGCTCGTGTACCGCCTGGACGGTCGCACCAATGAGTTCTTCGCCGGTTCCCTCAAGGGTAACCTTACCACTCATTGCGGATGTTGTAACCTGTGCCATCATTGATGTGCACAGACACATCATCATGGACATC
>URFI01000156.1 GCA_900547085.1 uncultured Prevotella sp. | reverse complement strand
CATATCCTGTCTATAAGCTCTTGACGTGAGAAGACGTGTCCCTTTTCAGAAAGAAATAGGTGCAGTAACTCGAACTCTGTCTTGGTAAAAGGAACATCTTCGCCATCAATAAGCACCTTCTTTCTGTCCAGATCCATCTCCAAACCTTGGTATTTCAGCGTCTTCGGCTCCGTGTGATCGTCAGATTCTTTTGTCCTTCGGATGACGGCACGAATGCGTACCAATACTTCACGGATGGAGAAAGGCTTGCTGATATAGTCGTCAGCACCAAGATTGAAGCCGGTTACCGTATCGTTCTCGGTATCGCGAGCGGTCAGAAAGATGATGGGAATGCTGGCTGTCATGGGATTCTCTTTCAGCTTTTTAGCCATGGCAAATCCCGACATCTCACCCATCATCACGTCTAACAGTAGGAGGTTGAACGATGAAATGTCCATCGTCATGGCCTCTTCGGCCGAGTTTGCCGTTTCTACCACATAGCCTTCTGTTTCCAAATTAAACTTCAGAATTTCACATAAGTCCTGTTCGTCGTCTACAACGAGAATACGATATTTGTTCTCTTTCATAGTGTTTGTTATCTATTTTCAGTTGACAAAGATAGCACGTTGGCTCTTCATAAGCATGTCAAACGTGTTACAATCGTATTACTTTTAGACATAATTCCAGCTGGGCGTGCTTGAAGTATGCATCTGGTGGCAGGCCGATATCTACTTGCATAATGCTACAAAGTTAAGCAATAAAAAGCATTTTGTCAAGTCTTGATGGTAATTATTTAATAAGGTAGATCGATATACAATAGCGGGAAACCTCTTTGTGATGGCCTCCCGCTATGCTCTCTCTGTGCGTAGATGTGTTGTTGCGGTTTTTTAGAGTGGGTATTCGTCAAATGCGTAGAGTGCCGTTGAGAGGTAGCGTTCGCCGGTATCGGGCAACAACACCACAATCTTCTTGTCCTTATTCTCTGGTCGTTGGGCCAATTCTGTTGCTGCAAAGGCTGCTGCCCCAGACGAGATACCTACCAACAGTCCCTCCTGTTGAGCCAACTGTCGACCTGTTCGGATGGCGTCATCGTTGTCTACGGTCAATATTTCGTCTACCACCTCAGCATGATAGGTTTGAGGGATAAAGCCGGCTCCGATGCCCTGAATCTTATGCGGTCCCGATTTTCCGCCGCTCAATACCGGTGAAGTCGATGGCTCCACGGCCACAATTTTGATGTTGGGGTTCTTCTCTTTGAGGTATTTGCCGATGCCAGAGAGCGTTCCGCCAGTTCCCACGCCAGCCACAAAGATATCAATGTCACCGTCGGTATCGTTCCATAATTCAACAGCCGTGGTGTCGTAATGTTTCTGGGGATTAGCTGGATTGGTGAATTGTCCCAGAATCACCGCACCTTCTATGCTGTCTCTCAGTTTCTCGGCCGCCTTGATGGCGCCATTCATCCCATCCTTACCAGGGGTCAACTCAACCTTGGCACCGTAGGCTTTGACGAGGTTTCGGCGTTCAACGCTCATGGTTTCAGGCATGGTGAGTATCAGTTTGTAGCCTTTTACGGCCGCCACCAATGCCAATCCCACACCCGTGTTGCCACTGGTAGGCTCGATGATGGTGGCACCGGGCTTTAAGATTCCGTCCTTCTCTGCGGCTTCCACCATTCCCAGGGCGATGCGGTCTTTCACGCTGCCCCCTGGATTGAAGAATTCAACCTTGACCACAAGGGGCGTTTTAAGTCCGCGAAAGGCTGAATATTTGTTCAACGCTACCAAAGGGGTCTTACCAATCAGGTCTGTCATCTGTTTTGCAATCTTACTCATATTGTCTGTCGTTTTTAATGAATAAATAGTATCTAGGTGCTCGCCTCATCATGCTCTTCCGTCCTTTTTCTGGTTCCTTGTTCTCGTTCAGCGTGTCGTTTTCGCAGCGATTGGTGGGGAAATATTGTCATGCGGCGTTGCTCCCCATGAATGATACGGCAAATATACACAAAAAAACGATGGTATGCAATCGCACGATAATGGTATTTGGCCTACCACGATCGTGGTATTTTGCACCTTCGTGATCCGTCCTTTCTTTGGTAAGTGCAATGGGTAGACATCTAAAAAACATGTCATTAAAAGGTCATTGTGTTTGCCGAATTGGTGATAAATGCTTATATTTGCCCTACTAACAGTGCCTGATGCGTCATGATTGGCTCGCATTGTTTCATGCCAACCTCAGGTACATAACGCACAAAGCTCATGAAATACGCTGATTACATCGAAAGGGTAGAGATAGACTCGTTGTGGAGTGGTCGCAAGCATGTGGCCTGGAATCTTGACAGACAGGTTAACGTGCTGAGCGGTGTCAATGGTGTTGGCAAGAGCACCATCTTGAACCGGGTGATCAAAAGCTTGTCAGAAGGTGGCGACTTCAACTCGCATTTGCCCAAAGGGGTGCACATTACGGTGTCGCCGGCCGATGCTACGGCCATCCGTTATGATATCATCCGGTCGTTCGACCGACCTTTGATGAGTTCGGAGATGGTCGCCAAGGTAGACATTAGTCTGGCCACTGAACTAGACTGGCAGCTCTTTCAGTTGCAGCGCAAGTATCTGGATTATCAGGTAAACATCGGCAACCGCATCATCGAGGTGTTGCAGAAGGGGGGCGAAGACGCAGCCACAGAGGCGCAACGCGTATCGGCCAACAAGTTGAAATTTCAAGACATGGTGGACAAACTGTTTGAAGAAACGGGCAAAACCATCGTCAGAACCGAGAATGAGATACGTTTCATGCAGATGGGAGAGAAGCTCTTGCCCTACCAATTGTCAAGTGGTGAGAAGCAAATATTGGCCATCTTGCTCACCGTGCTGGTGGAAGATCGCCTGCCCTATGTGCTGCTCATGGACGAACCAGAGGTGAGCTTGCACGTTGATTGGCAGGAACAACTTATCGACCTGATACTGCAACTCAATCCCAATGTGCAGATTATCCTCACCACGCATTCGCCTGCTGTCATCATGAATGGGTGGATGGGGCATGTCACCGAGGTTAGTGACATAACGGATGTTCACAGATAGGGAAGGTCTGGATGTGAAAAAGGCACATGAATCATGGGTAAAAAACTAAAAGACAACCTCTCCTCACGCTATTTCGAGGCGGCCAACAAGATGAAGTCGCAAAACGCCAGACGCCGCATTGCAGCCTATGTGGAGAGTTATGACGACATATTTTTCTGGCGTTCTGTCTTGAGTGACTTCGAAGATGACACCCGGTATTTCCAGGTGATGTTGCCCTCTCGCTTGCAACATCTTGAGAGAGGCAAAAAAGCGGTGCTGATGAATCTGCTGATGGACAAGGTGGGACGTGACATGATTGCCTGCGTGGACGCTGATTACGACTATCTCATGCAGGGTGCCACCGAGATGTCGAAGCAGGTAACAACCAATCCTTACGTCTTCCACACCTACGCTTACGCCATTGAAAACCTGCAATGCTATGCGCCATCGTTATACGAAACCAGCGTTATGGTTACCCTTAATGACCACCACATCTTTGACATGGAGGCTTACCTGCGCGACTATTCGCAAGCCATCTTCCCGCTTTTCGTATGGAGCATCTGGTTCTATCGCACGCCCAATTACGGCGAGTTCACCATCATGGATTTCCTGCGCGTCATCGAACCGGGACACTTTACCATGGCGAAGGCCGAGGACATGGTGGCCAAAGTGCGCAGAAAGGTGGGCAAGCGCATCAACCAACTGCAACAAAAATATCCAAACAACAAGGAAAATTATCTGCAAGTAAAGGAGGACATCAAGCGACTTGGCGTGACCCCCGATACCACCTATTTATATATACAGGGTCATCATCTCTTCGATAAGGTAGTGGTGCCCATGCTCAACAAGGTTTGCATGCAGCTTGTTCGTGAGCGAGAAGTAGAGATTTCTCAGCAAAGTGTTCACGGCACCCAGCAGCGTAACGAGCTGTCCAGCTATCGCAACAGCATCGAAGCCATTCCGTCGATGCTCAAAAAGAACACCCGTTACAAGCAATCAGAGCCGGTGGCGCGCATTCAAGCCGATCTTCAACGATATTTAGAGCTGACCAAACAAAATCGTACAACCAACGACACAGACCGGGAGTAGCCTGTGCCCAGATAAATATTTAAAACCATTTGATGATGTTAGATTTAATTTTTGCCGTATTGGGAATTTGCTTGCTGCTGGTCTTCGTGGTGCCAGGCACATACAATTATGTGAAGGTGGTGAGGGAGAATGTGCGGGAGAAAGATGCTAAAAACGCCTTTTTCAACACGCTGTTTTTTGTCGTCGTGCAGGTGCTGGGCATCCTTTTATTAAAATCTATTGGCGTTTTCAAGGGCTTTGATACCATTGCAGCATACCTGCGTTGATGCAACGTCACGAATGGGGCATTGCGCATGGGTTTCAATGTCATTGAGTTTGGGCATCAATAGCATTGAGTTTTCCTATCAATAGCATTGACTTTGGAGGCCAAACTCAATGCTATTGGGATGATATCTATATCTTCTTGTAAGCCAGGTGATTAACTGTTACAAGAAAAGTCCTCACCATGATTTTTACTTTGTCATTGCATCATTCGGTTCGAATCACACATACAGCAAATTTGCAACCTGCGAGTTTATAACGGAGAAGTGACGAAGTCAGGAAATAGTTCACAGCACATCCTGTTCGAAAACGAAATGGGAAAGATACGGGCTGAAAGCCCAAAAGCATATAGCCCAGGGCAGCGCCCTGGGTAAGTGTGTGACATGTTGAACGCCCTGTAAGGGCAAAAGCATGTGCAACACAATGATAACCAGGTGCTTTTGCCCTTACAGGGCGCAGGCTCTTCAACGTATATTAGCCCCAGGGTGTTACCCTGGGCTAAGAGCTTTTGGGCTTTCAGCCCGCAGGATACCGCATTATCTAATCAGTGAGATATAATATTGTTTATCAATTGGTTATGGCTGTTTTACGAGAAGAGGACAAAGTAAGAGAAAGGTCTGCACCATGACGTGTGTCCATGATGCAGACCTCTGCAAAACCTTACCCCATTCTCTATTATTCTTGTTTTTGAGCACTATT
>URFI01000155.1 GCA_900547085.1 uncultured Prevotella sp. | reverse complement strand
ACGCTGATGTTATGCTCGAGAAAAGTTTGATAGAGAGCGGCAATCTCTTCAGTGGCGGTGCAAACGACGAACACGGAGTTGAAAATGTTCATGTTGAGGATATGGTCGCGCAGGGCAGAGGGTGAGCTGAGGTCAGATTCTTTCAACACTTCCCTATAATTGTTCAGGTCAATGCCGTCACGATTGTAAATGGCATGCTTTGACGAAGCGATGCCTACGACGTTGAGTTTGAGCTGCGAATGGCGTTTCAACTCTTCGTATTGAGTCCGTATCTGTTCGATGAGCTTGCCGCCCACGGTACCTATTCCGCAGATAAATAGGTTCAGTACCTTGTATTCTGACAGGAAAAACGAGTCGTGCAGCACGTTCAGCGCCTTGCGAAGATACGCCGCTTCGATGACCACCGATATGTTGGTTTCGCTGGATCCCTGTGCGAAGGCAATCACACTGATGCCCGATCGGCCGAGCGTTTCAAAGAGTTTGGCGGCTATTCCCGGCAGGTGTCTCATGTTTTCGCCTACGATGGCGATGGTAGCCAAGCCTTTCTGTGCTTTCATGGAGAACATGGCTCCTGTCTGAATTTCTTTGGCAAACTCTTCGTTGAGCACCTTAACAGCTTCTTCGGCATCCTTTTCCTGCACGCCAATGCTGGTAGAGTTCTCTGAAGAAGCCTGACTGACCAGGAACACGGAGATGCCCTTGTCGGCCAGGGCCGTGAAGATGCGCCGGTTTACACCAATCACGCCAACCATGGAGAGGCCACTCACATTGATGAGCGCCGTGCCTTTGATGCTGGATATACCCTTGATGGGCTTGCCGTCGTTGGCTATTTGAGCTTTGATAATGGTGCCTTCGCCGTCTGGATCGAAGGTATTTTTCACCTTGATGGGGATGTTCATGACACACACGGGGTAGATGGTTGGTGGATAAACCACTTTGGCGCCGAAGTTACATAGCTCCATAGCCTCGATGTAGCTCAACTCGTTGATGGTGTAAGCGGCCTTGATGACCTTCGGATCGGCCGTCATGAATCCATTGACATCGGTCCATATCTCCAATATCTCCGCGTTCAGAGCCGCTGCGATGATGGATGCTGTGTAGTCTGACCCACCTCGTCCGAGGTTGGTGATCTCGTTGGTATTCTTGTCTTGACTGATGAAACCCGGCACGAGGGAGATGCGCGGGAGGGTGGCAAATGTGTGTTTAACCAGTTTGTAGGTGAGTTGACTGTCCAGTGTGTGCTTGTTATGCTTGCGCTCGGTCTTGATAAATTCGCGGGCATCGTACCATTTAGCGCCTTTGATGAACGTGGCGACGATTTTCGAACTCAACCGTTCGCCATAGCTCACGATGGCGTCTTGCGTCTTCCGACTTAAATCATGAATGAGATAAACGCCGAAGTAAATGGATCGTAGTTGTTCAAACAGAGCGTCAACGGTATTAAACAACTCTTCTCTCCGCGTATTGTCGGTGATGATGGTGTCAATGAGTTTGTGGTGCCTGTCTACCATCTCGTTGAACTGTTGTTTCCATTCGTCATCACCTTGCAAGGCCTGTTGGGCGGTTGCAAGCAGTTGGTCGGTGATGCCTCCCAAGGCACTAACCACCACAACCACCGGTTGCTGCTTGGCAGTTTGTTCTACAATTCTCTTCAAGGAGCGGATGCTCTTGACGGAACCCACGGATGTTCCGCCGAATTTCAATACTTTCATTTTACTGTTTTTAAATGTTTTATGCCACCCGACAAAAGTGGTTTTGATGATTTGTTGATTTCGCTTCTCAGCATTATGAACAGAAACTTGGGCGTTATCCAGCCTACAACGATGGTAAACGCATTGGGTTTCATGCCTCATCATGCTGCGAAGTCGATATTTGGTTGCAAAAGTACGAAAAAACTTTGAATGGCTTATCATGCAACATTGATTTCCCTTCGATGGGCATGAACTTTGAAAAGAGCTGGTTTTTAATCTGAAAAATGCTTGGGTAGCTGAAAAAAAAGTACTTATTTTGCAAAGAGATAAGGTGTTTGGTGACATCCTTTTTTATCGTAAACCTACAAAATTTCTTCATTCATGATCAAAGAATTTCAAATCAGACTTCTTCCCCAGCATGCTCATTCCTCACTAAGCAATATATTCAGCTCTGCTACAGGACAGACTATCATTGAATATCTGGCCAAGGAAAAGGGAATGTATGCCCGAACGGTGAAGCATGTGCGGGTGTTGAAACGATCTGTTGACGCGCGGCAGCGAACGGTGTATGTGAATCTTAGTTTGAGAGTGTACATCAATGAGTTGCCACAGGATGAGGAATTCGTTAGGACGGTCTATCCGGATGTGTCCCAAAAGCCGCGTGTCATCGTGGTGGGAGCTGGTCCGGCGGGACTTTTCGCCGCACTTCGTTTGATTGAAGAAGGCTTCAAACCCGTGGTCATCGAGCGGGGGAAGAATGTCAGGGAACGCAAGATAGACCTCGCCATGATTACCAAGACGCAGAAGGTAGACGCTGAAAGCAACTATTGTTTTGGTGAAGGTGGCGCCGGTGCGTATTCGGATGGTAAACTGTATACACGCTCGAAGAAGCGTGGGTCGGTTGAGAAAATTCTCAATGTGTTTTGCCAACATGGTGCTTCAAACTCAATCTTGGCCGATGCGCATCCGCATATTGGTACGGACAAGTTGCCGAAGGTCATTGAAAACATGCGAAATACCATCATCAACAGTGGGGGAGAGGTGCATTTTGAAACCAAGATGACGGCTTTCTTGCTGTCTGCCGAGGGGGATGAGGTGCTGGGTGTTGAAGCCGTTCGGTTGGCTTCGGGTCAGGAAGTTACGTTCAGAGGACCGGTCATCCTGGCCACCGGACACAGTGCGCGTGACGTATATCGATATTTGAGTGGTGCCAAAATAGAAATCGAACCGAAAGGATTGGCGGTTGGAGTGCGCTTGGAACATCCTTCAATGTTGATCGATCAGATACAATATCATGACAAGCGCGGACGAGGAAAGTATCTTCCTGCGGCCGAATATTCATTTGTCAGTCAGGTGGAGGGACGTGGCGTTTACTCGTTCTGCATGTGTCCGGGTGGCTTTGTCATCCCTTCAGCCACGGGTCCGAAGCAAATAGTGGTGAACGGAATGAGCCCCAGTAACCGCGGAACGAGGTGGTCGAATGCGGGCATGGTGGTGGAATTGCATCCTAAAGACGTTCGTCAGGCAGGCATGTTGATGCCCAGTGATGATGAAAAGCTGAATGATGATTTGATGATGATGCAGTTGCAGGAACAATTGGAATATACTTGTTGGTTGCAGGGAAATAGGCAACAAACAGCTCCGGCGCAGCGAATGGCTGACTTTGTGAACAGCAAATTGTCATACGACTTGCCGGCATCCAGTTATGCTCCCGGCTTAATGAGCAGTCCACTTCACTTTTGGATGCCACCATTTATCGTTCATCGTTTGCAAGAAGGCTTCAAGAAGTTTGGGCAGATGAGCCGTGGTTTCCTGACCAATGAAGCTGTCGTGATAGCTGTTGAAACGCGAACGTCTTCGCCCGTGCGCATTCTCCGCGACCGCGAAACGCTGCAACATGTTCGCGTTCGTGGCCTCTTTCCTTGTGGAGAAGGCGCTGGTTATGCAGGTGGAATCGTCTCTGCTGGCATTGATGGTGAGCGATGTGCCGAGCGATGCGCTGCGTTTCTTGCCAAATGACAAGCGTATTGATGGGTTTTGTGGGAATAAAATAAGAAACGGACGTGCCGCCAGATGGACACGTCCGTTTGATGTATTTGGTAATCAAATGATTGATTTCTAGTTTCAGCGCATGGCTTATCTCTTGATAAACTTCTTACCATTTTGTATCACAACACCCTTATATGTCTTGTCAACACGCTGTCCAGCGAGGTTATACACTGGTGCGTTTTCGTTGAGAGTCTTGTTCTCTGCATTTAAGCTGTCAATACCAGTCGTTGTGTCGATGCTAATAAACGTAATCTGGTAATTGCGATTAAACATGCTGACAATACCTTTTACAGTCTTGTTCTTAACCCCTTCGAATGTAGACAGCTCATTATAAGCGTCTAAGTGGAAGCCGTTGTACAATTGAATCTTTTGATCTCCGACGTGGGCATAGTAGTTGGTGTGCGTCCCCGATTGTTCGCTTTTAATTTCAGCACCTTCAATTTGAACCAAATCAGACATGTAATCTTTAGCTTGGTCTATGGTGATTGATTTTGGTGTGGCAGCTTGTCCTTTCGTAATTGTTAATTTGTCAGCATTAGTACCACCGGCTTTCGTACCTTCAGGAGTATTGTTATATATGTCATATAATAGTACAACCTCACCGTTTAGTATGTCATTTGTTTCCAAATCAAGGCCTGCGTTGAAGAGCATCAGTGCACCACTATGGTCACGAATGAAAATTTGCGTATTACCTTTGTTAGAGGTCCATTTGTACAACACTTGCGCATCTTTCAAGGTTAGTTTGGCAACTATTTTTGCAGGTAGTGCCTTAAATGCAGCTATGTCTGCAGCTGTTTTGATTTCTGGATCTGGATTAGGATCTGGAGTTGGGGTTACCTCACCACTTTCGGTAGAGATAACCATGGCGTCAAAGTCAAATTGACCTGCCTTGCCTGGATCAGTACCTAAAGTAACATCATCACCAACAGTGAATGTAACTTCTTTCACCGCAGTAGAGTTTGTCCACGTAAGAGTTTTGGCAGCCACATCGGCAGTCATTTCTCCAACGCTTGGTGTGACGTCACACCAACGTTTCAGACCTTGCTTTGAGATGTTGAAGACTATTTGCTTGAAAGCGTTTCCTGCAACCGTCAGTGTGTTTTTGGCATACAATCGCACATCTTTTGATTTATCGTTTTGTGTGGGTTGAGTTGTCCCATCTTCTTTCGTGGCAGTAAGGGTATAGCCTTGTGCAGTAAGGGTGAAGCCATCACTGATTTTTGTGATTGATAAATCTTTGAAGTTAAGCGTTACATCAGCCGCAGAAATAAAGGTGTTGCAGCATAACAGGAGCAACGTGAATACTGAAAAGCGTAAAATTTTGTTCATACTCAATAAGTTTTAAAAGTTAGTTTATAAGTTATCTAGTAGGAGCAAAGATACAAAATATACTTGAAACTGAT
>URFI01000154.1 GCA_900547085.1 uncultured Prevotella sp. | reverse complement strand
GCATAACATTTTTAAGAACAAATAAGAAATGCCGTGTGAACAATTCACACCTTACGACACGCAATTTCGGCACCTTTACCCTTTAAATCGATGACATGATGAAAACCCTGGAACAACTGGTCAGACCCAATATTAGGATGTTAACGCCCCATGGCAGCACCCAGTGCGAACATGGTGGAAGCGAGGCAAACATCTTTTTAGATGCCAACGAAAATCCTTACAACAAGCCGCTCAACCGATATCCCGACCCGCTGCAAAGGGAATTGAAAGAAAAGCTGAGCCAAATTAAGCAAGTGCCGGCCGGAAACATCTTTCTGAGTAACGGATGTGATGAAGCCATCGACTTGGTTTACCGCATTTTCTGCGAGCCTAAGCAAGATAACGTTGTTGCCATCGAACCGACATACGGCATGTACAAAGTGTGTGCAGACATCAACAACACGGTCTATAGACCCGTGCTGTTGGATGAATGTTTCCAGCTGTCGGCCAACAAATTGCTGGCTGCATGCGACGCGTCAACAAAGGTGATTTGGCTATGCAGCCCCAACAACCCCACAGGCAACGACCTTCATAGGGATGCCATCACGGAAATCATCCAACGGTTTGACGGCATCGTAGTGCTGGACGAAGCCTACAGTGACTTTTCTACCCAGAAATCATTCCGCACCGAACTCACCTCCTACCCCAACCTCATCATACTCAACACCATGAGTCTGGCGTGGGGATGTGCGGGCATCCGACTGGGAATGGCATTCGCAAGCGAAGAAATCGTCAACTTATTTAATAAGGTGAAGCAGCCCTACAACATCAGCTTGCTCACGCAAGAGCAAGCACTCAAGTCGCTGCAAGGTACCTTTGAGGTAGAAAAATGGGTTACCACCCTGCTGCAAGAAAGGCGAAGAATGGTGCTGGCCTTTGCCGTACTGCCACAGTGCGTGAAGGTGTATCCTACCTCGGCCAACTTCTTTCTGGCCAAGATGAAAGATGCCCACGGCACCTATCGATACCTGTTGGACAAAGGTATTGTGGTATGCCACAGTAGCCAGGTGGCACTATGCCACGATTGTTTGCGGGTGACCATTGGCACGAAGACCGAAAACAACGAGCTGTTGGCGGCTCTGCGACAATGCTGAAACAACGTGCGGCAACGCAATAATCAACCAACTATTGCGTTATCAGACCAATGATGAAATTGAGAACCGTTGTAATCAGTCTGCTGCTGCTATGCGCAATGGCAGCACAAGCCCAATCATTCACCCTGCAAGGAAGAGTGGTTGACGAGCAATTCAATCCCGTGGAGCTGGCCACCGTGTCGTGTCTGCAACAGGGCAAAGCCACCGTGACCTCACTCAAAGGCGAGTTCAGCATGCAACTGATGTCGGCCGACTCGGTAGTTATCAGGTTTTCCATGATTGGCTACAAAACCAAGCAGCGCGTGCTGCGACATCCGCGAGGTAAGCAAACGTTGCAGATCGTGTTGAACAGCGACGACCAAACGCTGGGCGAAGTGAAGGTGATGGGCGAGAAAATTCAGACCGGACAAACGCAAAACCTGAAGACAGAGCATGCCAAAACCTTGCCTTCGGTTACGGGCAACGGCGTGGAAGAGCTCATACAGTCGCAAGCCGGCGTGTCCTCGCACAACGAACTGTCATCACAATACAACGTAAGAGGGGGTGCCTTTGACGAGAATAGCGTATACATCAACAACATAGAGATATACAGACCATTCTTGGTGAGGTCGGGACAACAAGAGGGATTGTCGGTCATCAATCCCGACATGGTGGAGAAAATTGGTTTTTCAACCGGCGGATTCGAGGCCAAATACGGCGACAAGATGTCGTCGGCCCTCGACATTACCTACCGGCAACCCAAACCATTTGAGGCCAACGTATCTGCCAGTTTATTGGGAGCCAGTGCGTTCGTAGGCTTCAGAACCAAAACGGTAGCATGGAGCAACGGCCTGAGATACAAGACCAACAAATATCTGTTGGGGTCGTTGGAAACAGAGGGAGAATACAAACCCGATTTCTTAGACTACCAAACTTACCTGGTTTATACGCCGAACAAGCGTTGGAAACTGTCGTTCATCGGCAACCTATCGGACAATCACTACACGTTTACGCCAAAAAACAGGGAAACAGCTTTTGGAACATTGCAAAATGTTAAGTCGTTCAAAGTATATTTTGATGGGCATGAAAAGGATCGGTTCAATACCTATTTCGGTTCAATCGACTTAACACGCAACCTCGGTGATTCCACGTCAGTGTCACTCTTAGCCTCGGCTTTCTCGACCAACGAACGTGAAAAATATGACATTCAGGGGCAATACTGGCTCACACAAACCGAGACAAGTGAGAACTTGGGCGTTGGAACCTACTTTCAACATGCGCGCAACTACTTGAAAGCCCATGTGGAGAACGTGAAGTTGATGGCCAAACACACATCCAAGCGACACCAAGTAGAAGGTGGATTGACATTCAAGTTTGAACACATTCAAGAGCAAGCTGCCGAATATGAGATGCGGGATTCAAGCGGATACAGCATCCCACACACGGGAAAAGACCTGTACATGATTTACTCCCTGCGTGCCAAAAACAAATTGAACGCCCGGCGCATCGAGGCTTACCTGCAAGACACCTATCGGTTTGGCAACCGCAACGGCAACACACACTACACCTTGAACTATGGGGTGCGCATGAGTAAATGGAGCTTCAACAAAGAATTGGTGGTGAGTCCGCGCGCCTCATTGGGCATCATACCAGCCTTTAACGAGAACATGACCTTTCGCTTGGCGGCCGGACTGTACTACCAAACGCCTTTCTACAAAGAGATAAGAGACACCACAACCGTCAACGGAACGACGTACGCAAGACTTAACGAGAAGGCGAAAAGCCAACGTTCCATCCACCTAATCACCGCCATGGACTACCGATTCAGGATGAACAAGCGGCCATTCAAGTTCACTGCCGAAGCCTACTTCAAGGCATTGGGCAACCTGGTGCCATACAGTGTGAACAACGTCAAGGTGGTATATTATGGCGACAACATGAGTTCGGGACATGCCTTGGGACTGGATTTGAAACTGTATGGCGAGTTTGTGCCTGGAACTGATTCGTGGATTAGCCTCTCCGTGATGGACACGAAGATGAAACTCAATGGCAAGACCATTCCTATGCCTACCGACCAGCGGTACGCCGTGAACCTGTTCTTCACCGATTACTTCCCCGGAACCGACCGATGGAAGATGTCATTGAAGCTGGCTTTTGCCGACGGTCTTCCCTTTGCAGCCCCGCACCGAGAATTGGAACGCAACTCATTTCGCGCACCTGCGTACAGACGAGTGGACCTGGGGATGAGTTATCGACTGCTGAACAATGACGATCGTCGCTCTAAATCCGTCTTCAAGAACATTTGGTTGGGCATTGACGCGCTGAACCTCTTCGGCATCAGTAACGTCAATTCGTATTATTGGATTACGGATGTGACGAACCAACAATACGCCGTTCCCAATTATCTGACTGGCCGATTGATCAACGGAAAGATTATACTCGAATTCTAAAAGGTGCTATCACGCAGCCGTCTGCAAAACACATCATGGAAATGAATACGATGAACAGAACCCTGATAGGCATTTGTCTTTTTCTGACAGCAAGCGTTTGCACTGCACAGAAGAACGAGATTTACAAAAAATCAATTGCTTCCTTGCAAGTAGTTGCAGGGGATGATTGGCTCTCACCCCCCATCACCCAGTTGGATGGTGAACCAATAACCATCGCGTTTGACGACCTCACCCACGAATACCACCGCTATACCTACACCATTGAACATTGCGAAGCCGACTGGAGTACTACCACTCAGTTGTTCGCAAGCGATTATCTGGATGGCTTCGCAGAGGGGAACACCATCGATGACGTGCAAAAATCAATCAACACGAAAACGCTCTACACCCACTATCAACTGCAAATACCCAACGAAAGATGCAGGCTGAAGATGAGTGGGAACTATCGCCTCACGGTCTTTGACGAAAACAACGACAACGAGAAAATCTTGTCTGCGTGCTTCATGGTCGTGGAACCTCTCGCTGGTATCCAGATGGAGGTGGTGACCAATACAGACATCGATATCAACGGAACGCATCAACAGGTGAACATGGAGGTAAACTATGGCATGCTGCAAGTAACCGATCCGGCAACCCAAGTCAAGACCATCGTACTGCAAAACGGACGCTGGAACAAAGAACGGTTCAACATCAAGCCGCAATACGTCATGCCCGATGCGCTGAAATGGGTACACAACAAGCAACTGATTTTTGACGGAGGCAACGAATATCGAAAGTTTGAAATGCTGGACGTGAACCATACGACCATGGGATTGGAAGCTGTCAACTGGGACGGCAACGATTATCACGCATACGTTTGGACTGATGAGCCTCGCCCAAATTACGTTTACGATGAGGATGCCAACGGGGCATTTTACATCCGCAACAGCGACAACGTGGAGAACAACACCAGCTCTGATTATCTCATCGTGCATTTCAAGTTGCAGGCACCCAGGCAGAATGGGGACGTATATCTCAACGCAGCTTGGACCAACGACCAACTGATGCCGGAATATAAGATGCACTACAACGAGCAGGACGGCGTTTACGAGGCGGCAGTGCTGCTGAAGCAGGGCTACTATTCGTACCAGTATGTGGTTGCGAGAACAGACGGAACGACCGCTCCGGTAAGCACCGAGGGGTCGTTCTATCAAACGGAAAACAAGTACCAAGCACTACTCTACTATCGCGGAACCGGCGAACGTACCGACCGGTTGGTGGGGTATCAGCACGAGTAATCAAGATGGAGTTTTGAAAATCCAACGCATCGCTACAACCAAGCCCCTGCTTCGGATGAGGGCTAAGGGGGCGTTCATAAATAAGGATGGGAATTGTACCTAAAAAGATGCTCTGCCAAGGACATCGTCAATTCGTCAACAACGGAAAAAGCAAGTACGTCCATCTTTAGGATGATTCTAAAGAGATTCTGCCAGCAGCCTTGCATAAAAAGATAAGTAATGATTGAATAATTATGGACAAGGAACCTTATAAATACATCACGCTATCCAATGAGAATATCGGCAAGGAACATATTTGCTGTGCGTTATCAGACAAGAAATGCTTAGAAG
>URFI01000153.1 GCA_900547085.1 uncultured Prevotella sp. | reverse complement strand
ATTTTTACTTGGAGAATGACGCGGTACGGACAACCTTAAGCATAGAATTGGGTAAAGACGGTATAGCTCAATGTGTGCTGGAAGACGTGAAAGCCAACTGTGCCGTACGAAATATCTATGTGAACATTGTTAATCAAGATGATCAGATTACCCTTGTTGTGTATCATAATGTCCTTGACGCGCTTGCCGATTGCATTTGCAAATACGATGTTCGTTTTAAGATGAGCAAATTGCCGGCTGGTAATTATAAACTTAAGGTTTACTATGCCAGACCGAATATGAAATATGAAGAGTCTGATATAGCTTTCAATGGGCTGATCAATCTAACTCTGAATAAAAAGGAAAGAGTAGTGCTTAAGTCTGAATTGAGGTCACCAGAGATTTGAAAAACTGATTGAATAGTAAAAGACAAAAACATAACATTCTATAAAGTGTGTCTTTATCGTGATTTCAGCCCTTTTTGATAATCGCATCAAAGAAGGCTATAAACATTCAAGATAGAAGTGCAATTCCTTTAGGTAGTTTGAGTTCACATTCTTCAAAAATAGGCCCACTTTGGTTATTGGTTCAAAGTAGGCTTATTTTTATAAATGGGAAGCTATATTCTAATACTTAGAGAAAGTTCTTATGGCTA
The DNA here is from genome assembly GCA_900547085.1 of uncultured Prevotella sp. Taxonomy (GTDB): domain Bacteria; phylum Bacteroidota; class Bacteroidia; order Bacteroidales; family Bacteroidaceae; genus Prevotella. The sequence continues at coordinate 4,667 of URFI01000153.1, read as the reverse complement.
TCCTCTAATAATCTCTCCAAGTCCGACACCTTATAGAGTATCTTCCCTGCGAATTGCGTGTAGGGAATAATCCTCCTGTCCCGATAGTCCTGCAAGGTACGAGGGCTGATATACAGCCGATCGCATACTTCCTTGCTCGTCAGGAAATGCCACCACCAAACAGCGGTTTGTGTGTCTGTGCCACTTCCTTTATCCGTCTGTTCACTCCCTCAAGTGCGGACAGTACCACCTGCATATCGTCCGCATCCATGTTCAAGTCTCTTACCACATGTTAAAAATGTATGTCAGGCGAACCGAATGTTTTATCTTTTTAGTATCTTTGCACATCACGCAATCATGGGGGTTCGTGATGATCAATTGAGTGTATTCAAAGAAGTTATGCCACTGCATTTGCCCAAAAATTTTCCAGCCATCGAGCGGCTGAAACAGGAAAACATCCTTGTGGAACGCGGGGAAGAGAAGACCGCGCATGGACAGGACAAGCCTATCAAGATAGCCGTATTGAACTTGATGCCTACCAAGTTGCAGACCGAAACCGATTTGTTACGGTTGCTGTCGGCATCACCTTTGGATATTGAAGTGGCGTGGATGAGGCTCAGGTCGCACACGCCAACGCATGTGCCAGCGGCTCACATGGATGCTTACTATCATTATTTTGACGAATTGACATCGCAGTCGTTCGATGGACTCATCGTGACAGGCGCACCTGTAGAGCATTTAAATTTTGAAGAAGTGGATTATTGGGACGAGCTGACGCAGATATTTTCGTGGGCAAGGGCTTCGCTCAAATCTACCTTATATATATGTTGGGCGGCGCAAGCGGGCTTGTATTTTCATAAAGGTATCAACAAATATGCACTTCCTAAGAAAATGTTTGGTATCTTTCCTCAACGGGTGCTGCATCCTGAACTACCCATCTTCCGTGGGTTTGATGACGTGTTTTGCATGCCGCACAGTCGCCATACCGAGATTAGGAAGGAGGATATCCTCCAGCATCCTGAACTGACGCTGTTGGCAGAGTCGGAAGAATGTGGGGTGAGCATGTGCATGACGGCCGGCGGAAAGGAGATTTTCATCACGGGACACATGGAGTATGCCCCCGATACCTTGGACCAAGAGTACCATCGTGATGCGGGAAAGCGCGACGATGTGGACCTGCCCAGGCACTATTACCATGACGACAACCCCGCCAAGGGACCGCTCGTTACCTGGCGCGCGCACGCCCACCTGCTGTTTACAAACTGGATGAACGAATATTTAAGATAAGCAATGCGGAAACTGGAACTGCTGGCACCGGCCAAAAACTTGGAATGTGGAAAGGCTGCCATCGACCATGGAGCCGACGCAGTGTACATCGGTGCGGCCAAGTTTGGCGCGCGGGCATCGGCTGGCAACTCGTTGGACGACATTCGTGAGCTGTGCCTTTATGCCCATCAGTTCGGTGCCAAGGTGTATGTTACGGTCAACACCATTGTCTACCAAGACGAACTTGAGGACACGCGTGCGCTCTTGCGGGCCTTGACGGAGATGCGTGTCGATGCGCTGTTGGTGCAAGACATGGCCGTACTCGACCTGTTGCCCAAGGACTTGAAGCCTTTGCCGGCCCTCCATGCCAGTACGCAAACCGACAATCGAACGGCCGAGAAGGTGGCTTGGTTGCATGGTCTGGGCTTCGAGCGCGTTGTGCTGGCGCGCGAACTATCGCTTGCCGAAATCAAAACCATCCACCAAACCGTGCCCGACGTGCAGTTGGAAGGCTTCGTGCACGGTGCGCTGTGCGTGAGTTACTCGGGGGTGTGCTATGCCTCGCAGTATTGTTTTCAGCGCAGTGCCAATCGCGGTGCATGCGCACAGTTCTGTAGGATGAAGTTCGATTTGATTGACGCGCAAGGGCGTGAGATAGAACATCAGCGTCATTTGCTGTCGCTGAAAGACCTGTGTCAGATTGATCACCTGGAAGAAATGGCCGATGCGGGCATCTGCTCGTTCAAGATAGAAGGCCGACTGAAAGATGTGGAGTATGTCAAAAACGTGGTGTCAGCCTACTCGAAGCGGTTGAACCGCATCATCGAGAAGCGCGGGGATGACTACTGCCGCGCATCGTTAGGCCGGGTGACGTATTACTTTGAGCCCGATTTGAAGAAGACGTTCAATCGGGGATACACCGATTATTTTCTGCATCGCAGACAACCTTACATCTATTCGCCCGACACACCTAAGGCGCTGGGTGAGTATGTTGGCAAGGTGAAGGAAATCAGGCGAGGCTCGTTCAATGTCGCTGGAACGGCCAGCTTTGCCAATGGCGACGGACTGTGTTTCATCAATGCTGAGCATGAGTTAGAGGGTTTTCGCATCAACCGGGCAGAGGGCAACCGGCTGTTTCCGCTGCGTATGCCGGACAACCTGCGACCTGGTGCGGCCTTGTATCGCAATCGCGATGAGGCGTTCAGCAAGCTGTTGAAGGGGAAGACGGCAGAGCGCAAGATTCCCATCACGCTCACCTTGTCGGTTACCGAGAACGGTTTTGCCCTCTCGGCCACGGGTCAGGGCATCAAACCCACTTGCCAGGTGCTGGAGATGGACAAGCAAAAGGCCATGAAACCGCAACGAGATAATATTTTGCGACAGTTGGGTAAGCTGGGTGACACGCCCTATATGGCCGACGTGATTGAGCTGGAAGGACAGGCCGATGCCTATTTCATCCCGTCGAGCGCATTGGCAACGCTGCGCCGCGAGGTGGTGCAAGCCATCGAGTTGGAACGTCCCAACGAAGTTGAAACGCCATCCGCGCATGCGTCTGTCTCCCCAACAGCTCCGTCAGCGCGCAAGCCAAGCGGCACCTTGGAATGGCAACCCGAATACCGTAAGTTTACCTATCTGTACAACATCGCCAACACACTGTCCAAATCGTTCTATCAACGTGAGGGCTTGTCAAACGTGGCTGATGCGTATGAGGTGAGCCAAGGGGCCGATGAAGGGGCTGAACGGCAAGATTCCGTGCTGGTGATGCAGTGCCGTCACTGTCTTCGTTACAGCCTGGGACATTGTGTAAAACGGGGTGGCAAGCAACCCACGTGGAAAGAACCACTGTATTTGCGACTGGGTGACGGTCGCCGCTTCCGTTTGGAATTTAAGTGTGACGAATGCCAAATGAACATCTATGCCGGAGAATGAAATTATCATAAACAAGCGAATGCGTCGTGAACCGTTGCTCCTGCTGTGCCGATGCCTGGTGCTGTGGGTAGTCATGGGCTTGCTCTGTGGTTGTTATCACCGACCCAGTAAAACCTCCGAGGCCCTCGTTCCCTTGAACCCCGAGCAGGTAGACTCGCTGCATTTCTATTCCAAGCACCATTATACCAACAACTATAATTTTATCGTCAAGAGCGATTCGCTCGTGCTCCTCAAGCAACAACCCGAAGAATTGCTTTCCGGATTCATGACCGACAGTTTGGTGCTAGGTCGTCACAGTCATGTGGTGGTGGCTGACATCCGCATGCTGCCCACCGACACGATAGACTCCGTCTGGGTGCAGTTGGCCAGCGAACAGCACACGTTTGGCTGGATTCACGAATCGGAGATGCTGCCGAACGTGGTGCCCGACGACCCCATCTCGCAGTTTATTTCCACTTTCTCGGACACCCACTTGCTGGTGTTCTTGGTGGTTATCACGCTGATAGCCATCGCGTATTGGATGCGTCGGCTTGTCAAGGACAAGGCGTGGATTGTGCATTTCCGCGACATCAACTCGTTTTATCCCACGCTGTTGTGCCTCATCGTAGCCTCGTCGGCCACGCTGTATGCCAGCATCCAGATGTTCGAACCCGACATGTGGCGGCATTTTTATTATCATCCCACGCTCAATCCTTTCACGGTGCCGCTGCTGCTCATGGTGTTCCTGCTATCGGTTTGGGCCATGCTCATCGTGGGTTTGGCTGCCGTGGATGACGTTCGGCACCAGCTACCCTTCAGCGATGCCGTGATGTACCTCAGCGGATTGTTGGCCACCTGTGCCGTCAACTACATCGTCTTCGGCCTCACCACCTTATATTATATAGGCTATCCCCTGCTTGTGGCTTATTATTGGTTTGCCATCCGACAGTACAAGCGCCACGCCCAACCGCGTTATTTGTGCGGCAACTGTGGTGAAATTATTCAGCACAAGGGCCGTTGTCCCCATTGTGGTGCCATGAACAGCTGACGTAGGATGTAGCATCCTGACGGTCGCTAACAACAAAATCCTTATAAATAAGGATTGATGCATACCATCGTTTTTTCTATCTTTGTCCCATCAAGATAATCCCACTAGGTGGAGATTGACCTGAATGACAGATCGTGACCGTTGAAAGCCACGGCTTGGGTGCTCGCTCAAGGGAGGTTGCCGCCCTCATGTCAATGAGGACATGGAATAGGTGGCAGCGATGAGTCCCCCGTAATGAATTTAATGTTAGACACGAGGCTCTCGGAATTTTGTTTCGGGAGCCTCTTCGTGTATGCCCATGCCGCATTTTTGAATCCCCGCTGTTTTTCGCCCAAGGCGCAATGCGCATGCAGGAATGGTTGCTCCCGCCCATGCAAACTCATATAGTTTGGGTGGCAAAGGCTTTGCTTTGTAAGCATCCAATATTAGCCGTCTTTCACACTAACAAACAACCCTTATATGTCTG
>URFI01000152.1 GCA_900547085.1 uncultured Prevotella sp. | reverse complement strand
CATAATAAATGCCACTGCGTTGATAGTACAGACTGGAAAACAGCGTGGCGGTTACCTTGCCAGTCTTCACTCCGCCCATGGCCGACATGCTGATGGTGTTATATCCCGTGTTGTTCAGGATGTAATCCGCCGTGCGATAGTCGCCACCCTTGGTATAGTTTCCATGCACACGCAGCCCAAAGTTTTTGTAACCTGACTCTATAGTCCCCGAGCCGCTGAACCCTCGTGCGTTGGTGTCATAGCCCATGTTGACACTTCCCTGTACCACGGGCTTGTTATGTCCATAGGGTAGGGGCGCATCGTTGAGCAATACCACACCTCCCATGGCGCCAAAGCCGTAGCGGATACATTCGGCACCCTTCACGACTTCTACCATACTCGACCCAGTGTAGTCCAGTTCGGGAGCGTGATCGGCTCCCCAACTCTGACTTTCTAATTTCACTCCGTTGTTCATCAGCAATATCCTGCTGCTGTGCATACCCTGTATCACAGGTTTGGCGATGGTGCTTCCAGTGCTGATAGAGCTAACTCCCGGCACCGTTTCCAACAATTTTGCCAACGAAGTGGCACCACCTTTTTCGAGCATATCTTGATCCAGCGTCTTGGTTTGCTGCATGATGTCGGTGTGTCTTTTTTTCGATGTCACCGTTACACCGCCCAGCATCTGCGCATCTTCCTTCAGCTTTACTGGGATGATACCTGCACGGGGGGATATGTTGGCTGTATAATTCTTATACCCCACCGATGTTACGATAATCTTGATTTTCTTGGTTTGGTCTTTTACCGTCATGACGCAGTTGCCCGAGGCATCGGTCACATATATCTTGGCGTCATCGGCTTTCACCATGGCACCAGGTATGGGTTCGCCTGTTACCGCATCTGTTATCCTGAGTGTCAGGTTTCCATTCTCGGATTTGTCAGCCACCTTCTCCATATTGTCGTGTGCAATTGCAGGTGCCGCAACCAAACTTAATAGTGGCAGCAGCGCCATGCAGCCTTTCAGGAGAGTGTACCGCATCTGTCCGTTCTTTTGTGTACGTTGGATGTTTCTTAACATTTTCACTAACTTGATGTAAAAAAAAATAACTAATGTTTATTTCGAGGTGCAAAGGTATGGCAACTTTTTCTGCTGGTAAAAAATATGGCATACCCAGAAGTAGGCATTTTTCCAATAGCTTTTACAATACCCATACCTATTTATTGTGTCTGCTCGACATAAACTTGCATGTAGGTTTGTATGGCAAAATAACGCTCCATTTTTCCTCCATGTTACACTCACGGCACTGATTCTTGTGCGAAAACAAGGTGATTTTATCTGAAAATCATTATCTTTGTCGCCAACAGGTGTTTGTCTACTTGCTACCACATCAAGCGGAATGGGCGTGGTGCAGATACCTATATATATACTGTTAAGTAGAAAACGACATGAAACCAAACGACCACAAACTAACCGACAAGCGTTACACCATACCCTTTGTCCTCATCACCTCCCTGTTTTTTCTCTGGGGATTTGCCCGTGCTATCCTGGATGTGCTCAATAAACATTTTCAGAATGTTCTAGACATATCTATCACACAGTCGGCCTGGATACAGGTAACCACTTATCTGGGTTACTTCCTCATGGCCATCCCTGCCGGTATTTTCATCAACCGCAATGGCTATAGGCGGGGCGTTGTCTTCGGCCTGTTATTGTTTGGTATTGGTGCGTTACTGTTCATTCCCAGGGCACAGATAGGCGAGTTTTATGTTTATCTGGCCGCCCTGTTTGTTATTGGGTGCGGACTGGTGTTCCTGGAGACGGCAGCCAATCCGTATGTCACGGAGCTGGGACCGAGCGAAACGTCAACGAGCAGGCTCAATCTGTCACAGAGCTTCAATGGTCTGGGAAGTCTGTTCGCCACCTTGGTGGTTGGGCAGTTTCTGTTCAACGGTTCAGAAACGGGCGGCAACGTGGTGGTTCCCTACACCATTCTCGGTGCTTTGGTCTTGGCCATCGCCGTGGTATTCGCACGCGTAGACCTGCCTGAAATACAGCACCAGCAAACGGTTGAGGATCAAGCGCAGGGCAACAATTATTCAAAGTTGTGGCGGCACAAGCTGTTTGTCTTCGGACTGTTTGCCCTATTGGCCTACGAAGTGGCAGAAATCTCCATCAATAGTTATTTTATCAACTTTGTGACAGGACAGGGATGGATGACCGATAACCTGGCTTCAATCGTCTTGACGGCTGCTTTAGCGTTCTTCATGGTGGGACGATTCTTAGGAAGTTGGATTATGCGGCGCATTCTTCCACAAAAAATGCTCTTGTATTGTGCTGTGGGATGTGTGTGTAGTGTCGGCTTAGTATTGATGGATATAGGAAAAATTTCGATGATAGCTCTCATTGCTAACTATCTGTTTGAAGCGATTATGTTTCCCACTATCTTTGCGCTTTCATTGAGCCATTTAGGAAATCTAACTAAAAGTGCATCGTCATTATTGATGATGACTCCTATCGGAGGTTGCGGTTTCCTGTTGATGGGTTATGTTGCAGATACAACAAATATGGTGATACCTTTTTTTATTCCGTGGGTAGGTTATATGGTAGTACTGCTGTTTGCTTGGTATGTATGCAGAAAGACCCTTTCTATCACAACAGAGCAACAACCCAATTAGCCTTATCTGTGAATAGTATGTCTTGAAATAAGTGGAGCTTCTTAGTGTCGTTTTCTCGAGAAATTGAACGCTCCAATGTTTTTTATCTTCACATAATACGGCTCTTTCATTAACAAGCTTGCTCTTCGTTTTTTTAGTTCAAACGGAATGTTCTTCAGAGAAATTTATTCTGTCGCAACGTCTTTTTAACACAAATGCCGGGCGTTTTTTCAACCAACTTGTTCGTGTGTTGTAAATATGCTAATCATGCAAAGGTTTTATTATCTATTTGACAGTTAGTGTCTTATGTGATTTTTAGCCGTCAAGTAAACGCCTCCGTACATCATAAACGTAGAGCCTACTAATGAGCTTAATCCTCCTGCAGCAAACCCTTGCATAAAATCTCCCCCACTGAGTTGCGATATTGCTCCATTTGCAAATCCATGCACATATGCTCGCGCCGCTTTATACCAAAAGCCATTACTACCGACAGCCCCAAAAGCACTTCCTATTCCTGATGTAATAACTCCAGAAATTACCCCCATCCCAACTGCTTTCCCAAAATTATTCCAACTCCAATTTTTAAAGCCTCCATCACTGAATGCTACACTTGTAGTATATCCGGCAGCTCCTATCACAGCACCCCAACAAGCCGCATCTATTAAAACTCCTATTCCAAGAATTAATGCAGAAAAAAAGAATTGCCCATTTTCATCCACATATAACAATGGATTATTGAAGCCATAACTATACCTGTTAAAATTCTGCGTAAAGTCGGGCATCTGCACGTATGGGTCAGGACTAAGGAAACGGCCTAAGGCAGCATCATACAAGCGGGCATTCATATTAATAAGTCCGAATTGAGAAAGATGTTCATGACCAGTGTAACCACGACCCAAGAATAGTTCTGGTTCCTTTCCTGGCTCATGTACCACTTGTGTGTTAGAATCACGCAGGCGCCCCCATGCATCATAACTCAATTCCTGCTTCAGGGTACCATCAGCATTGGCAATGTGAGTAATACTGCCAAGATAGTCACGGCAGATGTAATATATCTTCCAGCTACCATTTTCTTTGACATACACGGCTTGTGCACTGTAAGCATCGCCAGCAAGGTACAATCGTTCCACATTCTGCTGGGCGTCTATCTCATAACAGTTGTCGAGATAGTATCGTGTCAATAAAGGAGTAGAACCTTTCGCAATGTTCATTTTCACTCGGTTGCCCTCGGTATCATACACAAACGAGGCCGTTACCTCATTCTCCGTAATGCTGTTAGGCCGTTGAAAAGAAGTGCAACTTACCTGTTGCTCTCTGATGGGTACCGCTCCTCCCGTGGGTGAGAGTGCTGTTACCTGATAAGGCTTGGCAGTGTTGCCATAGGCCATACTACCCACACCTGGCATCTGTGTGATGTTGCCATTGGGAGCATAGGCTAGCTGTTGTTGCCCGATATAGCTCAGACGGTGTAGGGAGTCCGCCTGCACACTAATATGGAAAAGAGGTCTGACGATGATACCATCATTCAACATCACTATTGCTTTCAAATTAATCTTTGTTGTTCAAAGAATAACGTCAAGTCTTTTAAAAAACGTTCCTTATCAAAGTCCTTTATTTTTGCAGGATATTTTAAATTTCTAACTCTTTCCATGATGGACCTCGCTATCATTTTCTGTCCTTCTTCCGTATTGCTATTGATAAACTCCTCAAAGTCTAATTTGATCTTAAATGTAAGTGTTTTATATATATGCGTTTTGCCCAATGCGGAATCTAGACATATCATTCTATCTTGTACATACAAAGGTCTTTTCAAAGGAAAGAAGGCATCATACTTAGGATGTACACAGGTGATTCCGATCAGATACGTACAAACGTCATCTCCATAATTCCTATTTTTAAAATAGTCAATCATTTTGTGATCTAATTCTGTAAATTCTCTATCTTTTGTCGTCTTGTCAAATTCAACAGAGAATGTTTGTGCTAATGTCACTTCCATAATGTTATTATTATTTATCTGAAAATTTTATTTCCAGGAGGGAGGTGGCCATATTTGAAAACATAGCCATATATCATAATCTTCTCCTGAATTTTAATTTCTATTGTATTCCCGTAGAAGATAGGAAACATTTTTAGTTTCTCTCTCTTATAAAATTCATCTGAATACCTTTGTTCTCCGACTGTTGTCTCTCCATATTTCCACACGTCATCAGGTGCCATGTATACCGGACTGCCATGAAAATTCTTATAATATCCAGGTTCTATAGGCCTGAGTTCATAAACAAAACCAGGCTTGAGTTCAAGATTTTTTTGCAGCCAATATTCTATTTCTTTTGTTTGTTTCCTAATTAAGTATTCATTATCATTAATAAAATCATATGTTGCTTTAATATAAGCTCCTGCAACTATGATATCATCAACAACTCCATATCCACACGCATCATCATATAGTAGGGGTAAAGTCATTGAAGCAGATTCATAATCACTCCAGTCCCATTTTTCCTTTTCATAAAGAATGTTTTGATGAATGTTTTGATTAACTGTATGCGAAGAGAAATATTGATTTGAAATTCCTCCTCCACCTCCTCCAATTGTTGACCAATGAAAATCCCAATTACTAAGTGTACCAGTTGTGCCAAGTGTTAGACCAGCACCTACCCATGCATTATTTATACCAAAA
>URFI01000151.1 GCA_900547085.1 uncultured Prevotella sp. | reverse complement strand
CAGACTCTCTGGAGCGGACGATTCTGTTCCAACAGTTCCAGAGCTTTCCGTTCATTTTGATGCCAGAAAAACAGATACGAACCAAGAAACGGCTGCCGCATCATATCCCGCTGGTGCTCCGTCAGCATGGAAAGTCCCTTCCACTCCGCAATGGGAAAAGTCTGCAGGTTATCCAATATGACCTGCTCCTCTTCTTCATACATCACAAAGATAATAATTTTCTTAATTGCTTAACAATAAGCTGTTAAATATTTCTCTATTATTATCAATAATTAACGAATTGTATAATTATAATTATAAATATTAGATTATAAAACAGAATTATCAAGAATGAGTATTAAGCTTGTGAACTCTTCAAACAGAAAAGGTGTGACATGGCGAACCACATCACACCTTTTAACTTGTAAAATAACGGTTTATTCTTCCTCATTCGCAAGCTCAGCCTCATGCTCTTCAATAAGCTTCGTCTGCAAATCGTTTGGTACTAACTCGTAACTTGAGAACTTGGTCGTGAACGATGCACGTCCGCCGGTCAACGAACTCAAAGAGATAGAGTAGCTGGACAATTCCTTCAATGGAATCTTGGCAGACAGTTTTTGGTATCCTGCCTCGCTATCCATTCCCATAATCAATGCGCGACGGCCTTGCAAATCGCTCATCACATCGCCCATGTAGTCAGCAGGAACATACACTTCCAAATCATAAATCGGTTCAAGAATCTTGGGACCGGCAGCCTTGAACGCCTGTGAGAAGGCATGACGCGCAGCCAAGGTGAACGACAATTCATTGGAATCTACCGGGTGCATCTTGCCATCATACACCACAACCCGAACATCACGCGCATAACTTCCGGTCAATGGTCCATGTTCAATGCAGTCCATTACACCTTTCAGGATAGCGGGCATGAAACGCAAGTCAATGGCGCCACCAACCACAGAGTTGATGAATACCAACTTACCACCCCACTCTAAGTCGATTTCCTCCTTGCTCTTGATGTTCATCTTGAATTCCTGACCGTTAAACTTGTAAACCGTTGGGTCCGGCATACCTTCGGCATAAGGTTCCACAATCAGGTGAACTTCACCAAACTGGCCTGCACCTCCCGATTGCTTCTTATGTCGATAGTCGGCTCTGGCTTGCTTGGTAATGGTTTCACGGTAAGGTATTTTGGCTTCCACAAAGGTCACTGGCAACTTCTCATTGTTCTCCAAACGCCATTTCAAGGTACGCAAGTGGAACTCACCTTGTCCGTGAACAATGGTCTGGCGCAATTCTTTAGACTGTTCAACCACCCATGTCGGATCTTCTTGACGCATCTTCAGCAAGGCGGCCATCACCTTTTCTGTATCAGCTGAATTAACAGCTTTGATGGCACGACTGTACTTCGAATTAGGATATTTGATGAAGTCGAAACGCCACTCACAATCCTTTCCATTCAACGTATTACCCGTTTTAACATCCTTCAACTTAACCGTGCATCCTATATCGCCTGCGTTCAGCTGGTCTACTGCTATACGGTTGGCACCCGCACAAGCATACAATTGGCCAATACGCTCTTTCGATCCGCGGTCTGCATTGGTCAAATCATCGCCTGACTTCACGCTACCACTCATGACCTTGAAATAAGATACCTCGCCAATATGCGGCTCCATTCCAGTCTTGAAGAAGTAAAGTGACGTGGGACCTTGTGCATCTGGGGCCACTTCCTCACCGCGTGTATTGTGGATTTTCGGCATTTCACTCACGAAAGGAACAACATTTCCCAAGAACTCCATCAGTCTTCGTACACCTTTATCCTCACCAGCGCAAACACAGAATACGGGGAAGATGCTGCGCGTGACAAGCCCCTTGCGGATTCCTTCACGCAATTCATCCTCACTAAGTTTCTCTTCTTCGAAAAATTTCTCCATCAAACTATCATCATTCTCAGCAGCTGCTTCAACGAGTTGTCTATGCAGTTCCATGGCTTTTTCCATCTGGTCTTCTGGGATATCCTCTATAATAGGCATTCCACCTTCAGCCTTCCACGAATACTTCTTCATCAACAGCACATCAATGATTTCGTTAAAGTTGGCTCCTGTCTCCACTGGATATTGTATTTGAACACACTTGGAGCCATAAATATCTTTCATGGTATTGATGACAGCATCAAAATCACATTTATCTGAATCAAGCTGATTAACCAAGAAGATGACGGGCTTCTTCAGTTTTTCCGTGTATCTAAAGTTGTTCTGCGTGCCCACTTCTGGTCCATATTGCCCGTTGATGAGAATCACAGCTTGGTCGGTAACATTCAAAGCAGTGATGGCTCCACCCACAAAGTCATCCGAACCGGGACAGTCAATGATGTTCAGTTTTTTGTTATTCCATTCTACATGAAATACAGTAGGGAACACCGAATAGCCGTATTCCTGCTCAACTGGAAAATAATCACTGACGGTATTTTTGGCTTCTACTGATCCACGGCGCTTGATGATACCACTGCCAAACAGCATACTCTCGGCAAGTGTGGTCTTGCCGCTACCCGCACTGCCAAGCAATGCGATGTTTTTAATTTCGTTCGTTTGATATACTCTCATAACGGTTATAGATTTTAAAAAGGGTTAGTATTACGTTGTTTAAGATTATGCCGTCTAAGTTAGGCATTTTTTGAATAAAGACAAAAGTATTATGGAAAAAATATAACATATTTAAATCAAATTAGTACTTTTGCATGAAAATAGTCCATACCCATGGCTGGCTTATACATACACATTCCTTTTTGCGCCAGTCGCTGCATTTATTGTGGCTTCTACTCCACCACGCACCTTGGTGTGCGCCAACAATATGTAGATGCTTTGTGCCGAGAGATGCAGTTGAGACGCCATTACCTGCCCACGACAGACGACACAAGTGCTGTTGCTCAGCCTCTGATTTCCACCATATATTTAGGTGGAGGTACCCCTTCCCAACTCACTCCTGCACAACTTCAACAGATTTTCTGTACCATCGTCACGGTTTTCTTTCATGGAGATGATACGCTGATGCGCACCCATTGTGAGGTAACCATGGAGTGTAATCCCGACGATATCACCCCCTCGTTTGTTCAATTCCTACAGCATTCGCCTGTAAACCGAGTGAGCATGGGGGTACAAACATTCAGCAACGAGCGATTGAAGTTTCTTCACAGACGCCATCATGCGCAAGATATTTCTCCTGTCGTGCAGCAACTCCGAAGCATAGGCATTGACAACATCAGTATAGATTTGATGTTTGGTTTTCCCAACCAAACACTCGACGAATGGAAAATGGACATCCAAAAGGCCCTTGCGCTACGGGTTGAGCACATTTCGGCTTATAGTTTGATGTACGAAGAGGGCACACCACTCTACCAACTACTAAGAAATAAAAAGGTGAAAGAAATTGATGACGAACTTTCTTTGACCATGTATCAAACTTTAGTGGATGAGCTGAAAGCTTCAGGATATGAACACTACGAAATCAGCAACTTCGCTAAACCGGGTAAACAGAGCCAACACAACAGCAGTTATTGGCACGCCATACCCTATCTGGGCATCGGTGCGTCGGCCCACTCGTACAACATTCAATCGCGACAGTGGAACGTTTCCAACATCAAGAAATACATCTCATCCATCGAACAAGGTGAGATTCCTTTCGAGCGCGAATGGCTTGACGACGATACCCGCTACAACGACTTGATAACAACCGCACTGAGAACATCGGAAGGCATCAACTTATCGACGCTCACTCCTAAGCACAGGACGTATCTTTTACAACAGGCAGAAAAACAAATCGCCCAGAACCTCTTGGAGATTCGGGGCGACTCAATTCGTTTGACGGCACAAGGACTGTACATAAGCGATGCCGTCATGGCCGATTTAATTTACGCTTAAAAGCTTCGTATGCCTGTGCTTTGACCTCTTTTTCTACCTCATCCAACGAACGATGACCAGAAACAGCTGACTTGACCCAGACACATACCAAGAATACAACAATGACAGCTCCCGCAGAGGCCAACCACTTCAGCACCTCGCTCTCACTACTAACCACGTTGAACGTCAAAATTCCCGCCACAACAGGCAAGGCCCAAAGCAGCCAATCGAAGCCCGTTCGCATCTTATAGCTTTCTTCTATCTCTCGATACTCTTTGTTCTTCGCCAGAAGTTCACGGCGGTTTTCCAGCCAATAACGCTCAAAGTCCTCCTCCATTATGCATCTTCCTCCTCGGATCGCTTAGGCAACACCAAGTTGAGTACTACGCCCGTAATGGCACTCAGGCCAATACCACTCATCTTGGTCAGTTCGCTTTCACCACCAGGAAGCAAAAAGAAGATCAAGGTACTTAAAGCAATGCCACCTAATATAATAAGTAACACTTTGACCAAACCTTGCTTCATGGCATTGGCATAAACCAAACAACTAACCATGAGAATGCCGATGAGTACGCCACGCAGACTGAAATCGAGCATCGCACCACCAATTCCCAGCGTCAAAGTCACCGACACAATAATGATATTGCGTTGATTGTTAAGATTTACTTTGTGCTGAATCAGATTTTGAACTCCCACACTGGCAATTGTTCCAAACAGCAACAGCATGATTCCTCCCAGCACTGCTTGCGGAATACTCTGTAGCAGAGCACTCAGCTTTCCAATCACAGAGAACACGATAGCCGTCAATGCTGCGATGCGGATGACCTGCGGATGGGTCACTTTAGTAATCTGCATGGCACCCGTCACCTCCGAGTAAGTGGTCACGGGAGGGCCACCAAAGAAGGCTGCTGCAAGACATGCCAACCCATCACCCAACATGGTGCGGTGCAATCCCGGCTCTTTTACGAAGTCTTTGTCAGCCACAGCACTCACCACATACACGTCGCCGATGTGCTCTATCACCGGTGCAACAGCAACTGGTATCATGTAGATGAATGGCTTCCAAGCAAACTCGGGCCAATGAAAATGGGCCAATGAGCCGGGCAAGGCAAACCATGATGCCTCATGCACTTTCGTAAAATCCACTTCACCCATCAGGGAGGCGACGATAAATCCTACCACAATGCCACACACGATGGGCACTAATTTAATCAACCCCTTGCCGAGTGTCAGTACAAGGATGGCCGTCACCAAGGATACAAAGGCCAACGCCCAGTTCTCTTTGGCCATGTTCACGGCCGATCCCGACAAGGACAAACCAATGAGGATAATCACCGGACCGATGACAACGGGCGGGAACAACCGATCAAGGAGCTTCCTTCCCTGCCATTTAATCAAGGCACTCATCACAAAATAAACCAAGGCCACGCCAGCGATACCAGCCAAC
>URFI01000150.1 GCA_900547085.1 uncultured Prevotella sp. | reverse complement strand
TAAGCAGAGACAACATAAATGTGATGCAGAAAGTGTATAACTTCATAATAATTAAGATTTAATTGATTTGCATAGGGTGAATCCCCTATACAAATATTAATACCAAGAACGACTATAGAACAGCTAAACCCTAATGTACGGCATTGCTTTAATTCATTTTCATGGTGAAGCCACCACCTGGAGCCAGGTGCACGGTAAGCTGCTTGTTGGATGGGATGCTGATGGTTTTCTTCACATAATCTTGCGCGAACTTGGTGGCATTGGCGCCATCAAAATAGGCTTCCGCACGGGTAGGAATGTCACCCAACGGAGAGAGGTCGATTGTGAGGTCGCGGGCAGTCCAATTGTTGATAACGCCAACATACCAGGTATTACCGCTTCGGCGCGCTATGGCCACATACTCACCCACCTTGTTGGTCAAGGCTATAGATTGATCCCATACCACAGGAATCTTGGCAATGAATTCTGTACATTCGGGTTCTTCTTCGTAATGTGTCGGACTGTCACAAAGCATGTTGAGCGGAGAGAAGAATACGGTGTACATGGCCAACTGATGACAGCGGGTTCCCTGACTCATGGGATTGCTGTTAGAGGCATGATAAGTTTCCTTGGTACCATTCAACATGGCACCCTGCGTGTAATCCATCTGACCGGCCAGCATGCGGATGAATGGGATTTGTACGTCATATTGCACTTGATTGTAGGATTCTACGGACGCCCATTTGGTGTTCTCTTGTCCCTTGACGCCTTCAAAGTTGATGACGTTCGGATAAGTTCTTTGCAGTCCTGTGGGTTTGAAGACTCCGTGAAAATCCACCAGCATACGATATTTTGCGGCCATTTGGGCAGCGTCGTAGAGGAAATTGACACAGGCTGCATCGTCGCGATCCATGAAATCAATCTTGAATCCCTTGACGCCCATGTCACTGTAATGGCGGCAAACTCGCTCCATATCGCGCGCAAATGCATAATAGCCTGCCCACAGGATGATGCCTACATTCTTCTGTTTTCCATAATCAACAATACCCTTCAAATCGATTTCGGGTACCACTTGGAAGAGGTCTGCCTGTAGATTGACGGCCCATCCTTCGTCCAAAATCACATACTCAATGCCATGCTTGCTCGCAAAATCTATATAGACCTTGTAGGTTTGGGTGTTAACGCCAGCCTTGAACGGCACTTTATACAGTCCCCAGTCGTTCCACCATTCCCATGCCACCTTACCAGGTTTGATCCACTCTGTGGAAGAAATGCGTGATGGGGAGGCCAGGCGATACACCATGTCATTGTCCAAAAGCTGGCGATCATCCGTAGACACATTGATGATGCGCCATGGGAACTGCTGTTTTGCGGTGGCCTTGACAAGGTAGTTTTCGCGACTCTTCACAAAGAGTTGCAGCTTATTATGACCTTCTTGCCTAACTTCTTTGGGGTATTTGGCAAAGACACCACGCAGGGCATGACCCTCCGTGCGGTTGACGTACATGCCGGGATAGTTCTCCAAATCAGCTTCGGTCAAACAAATTTTCACACCATGGTCGGCTTCCACCAAGATAGGTAGGAACGCCAGCTTATCCGTTTTGAGTTGAGAGAGCTGTCCCTGGGTATAAGTACTCTCGAAAGAATTGTTGAATTGCTCTTCAAAACTGCCGTTTGGTCTTGTGTAAGGCACCTGCGAAGGCCAATCCTTGGCAAAATTGAACTCGGCCTTTTCGTCCTTGACAATAATCTCTTTCTTCCGATCAGAAACGAACCGGTAGGCTGCCCCTTCATCGTAAGCACGAAAAATCAAAGTAAAGCCTTGTCTGAATTTCAATGCCAATTGGTTATAATGATCTTCGACAACCTTCTTTTTGTAAAACAAGGCGTTGATGGTTCCATGACTCGTAGTGGTCTTTGCTGACTGTACGGTAGCGTTTTCGCCAAACGATTTTCCTTGATCAAGGGTCAGGGCTATTTGGGATGGAGCAATAAGTTGTTGCCCATCGAGCGACAGGGAGTAGGTAAGATTCTTGTCGTTATTCACTATAACGATAAGTTTACCATTGGGCGAAACCAATTTATACTGTTTCGCATTGATTCCCAGCGTGATTAATGGGAACAATAGCAGGAGTAATGATTTTTTCATGTGATAGATATTAGCATGTTTTCACAAAGATAGCGAAAAAACTTCATCCGCGAATCATACGGATAAATTTTTTTCTTGAGATACTCGCAGATTATTTTGATGTGATAGATATCCAAGAGAGCATTTCGCAGATAGACTTCTGGTTGGATGAGCGTAACTTTATGGAAGAAGCAGACCGCAAGGCCGGCACAGTAAGCAGTTACGGCTTTACCGCCGAACGGGTTGTCCAAGACTTTCCCCTTCGTGGCAAGCCCGTTTACCTTCATGTCCGCCGTCGAAAATGGCGTGACAGTTCCACGGGTGAGATATTCAGTTATTCTTACGATGACTTGACGGCTGAGGGCAGCAAACTATCCCCTGAGTTCGTTTCTTTTTTAAAAGAATAGAATTGAGTCTACTGCGGAGAGCATTACAGGTATCGGCTCTCATTATGGCGTAGACGGTAAGCAGCTTTCCACCCAATACAAGGAGCATTTCAGCGATTATCGCCGGTGGGAGCAGTTGTCGCATGCGGGAGACTGGCTGCTGTTTGATGAGAACCTGGGAGAGAGCCTGAGTATCGATGAGACTTGTCTGAGCAGCGGTGAGGTCTATACGTTTCTGACCAACAAGGCTGGCAAAGGTGGCAGGGGTACGCTGGTAGCTGTGGTCAGGGGAACAAAAGCCGAAGATGTGATCCGTGTTCTGGAAAAGATTGACCTTTCCAAAAGAAAGACTGTCAAGGAGATAACGCTCGACTTGTCTTCCTCTATGATGATCATTGCGCGCACGGTGTTCCCCAAGGCACTCATCACCAGTGACAGGTTTCATGTGCAGAAACTTTACTATGACGCTTTGGACGACATGCGCATAGCCTACCGGTGGATGGCAAGGGACAGAGAAAATGAGGAGATGAAGGAAGCCAAAGCCAAGAACGAAACCTACAAGCCATTCAGATATAGAAACGGTGACACACGCAAGCAACTACTTGCCAGGGCGAAGTTTATACTGACTAAACACAAGTCCAAGTGGACGGAATCGCAAAGGCTAAGGGCGGAAATAATCTTTGAAAACTACCCGGAACTCAAAAAAGCCTATGACCTGGCCATGGAACTTACCGATATTTATAATGCCAGAAGCATCAAGGACGCGGCAAGGCTGAAACTGGCAAGGTGGTTTAATAAGGTGGAGAAGTTGGGGGTGGACAACTTCTATACGGTGATTGACACCTTTAAGAACCATTATGATACCATACTCAATTTCTTTGTCAACAGAGCCACAAATGCCAATGCTGAATCCTTCAACGCAAAAGTCAAAGCCTTCAGGGCACAGTTCAGAGGAGTAACGGATATTCCTTTCTTCCTTTACAGGCTTATGAAATTATGTGCATGAGGGGAGAGGGTTGCAACTGGGTTTTACGACTGACCCATTTAAATTCCAAGCACTTAGACTAAAAGTAGGAAAAATGAAAAAAGGATGGCTTTCAAGACCATCCTTCTGTGTGACTCCCGCGGGATTCAAACCCACAACCTTCTGATCCGTAGTCAGATGCTCTATTCAGTTGAGCTAGGGAGCCGTTAGGCAATACTCGTTTTGTGATTGCGAGTGCAAAGGTAAAGGGTTTTTATGTAACCGCCAAATCTTTTTCTGATTTTTTTAGAACTTTCGTGAAAATAGGTGCAAAATGTCAGCTGGTGGAATGGATGCTGTCTGGCTTCACTTTTCACCCGCTTGCTCGTACAAATAAAAACGCCACCCATAGTGGATGGCGTCTTATTTGACTTGAGTTTAAAAATCTTACTTCTTCCGTATTGATGACCGTTTATTTGATCAAATCAACACTGCGTTTAAGGAAGGCATCGAGTGATGCTCCCTTGAGCATGCCATTCTGCAGCAGGGCAAGGTCGATGAGCTGATGCACCACTTGGTTGTCCTTGGCAGCCTTGGCGATGACAGCCGTCTTCTTCACTTTCTGCTCCTTGAGGGCTTTTTCTGTGTTCTGCAAGTCGTCTTTCTCTTCTTGCGTCACCTCTTCCGGCTTCTTCTTGTCTTGACTCTGGTGCAGTGCAGCCAAGCGAGCTTCCTGACCTTTTATCTCACTGAGTATCGGTTTCAGCTCTGTTTCGGTCGCCTTGTTGCTCTTGGCAAGAACGTCCTTGATGAGTCGGTGGTCGCTGTTCAGCACCAAGGTGTACATGTCGGGCATGCTACCATAGAAGGCCATGCCCGCCTGGAACTTGCTCATATCCTTCATACGGCGCATGTACTCGCTCTGTGTGATGACCAAAGGAGATGCTGTTTCACCCAAAGGCTGTACTTCAACGTTAAACTCAACCTGGGCCATCTTTGGCATTTGCGACTTGAAAACTTGTGACAGATTGTCGCTTTCCTCGCTTGAAAGTTTGTTTTCTTTGGCATCTTCCTTCACAATCAGACGGTCGATGATGTCGCCATCCACACGTGTGAATCGGCATTTTTCAAACTTTTGTTCGAACATAGATACGGTAGCCACATCCAGTTGTCCGTCGAACAGCAAGACATTATACCCTTTAGCCTTGGCAGACTCGATGAATGAGTACTGCTCATCCTTGTCGGTGGCATAAAGATAGATCAGTTGTCCGTCCTTATCTGTTTGCTCATCCTTAATCAAGGTCTTGTACTCATCATTGGTGAAGAACTTCCCATCAACATCTTTGAACAATGCGAAATCTTTCGCACGCTCATAGAAATCTTCCTGTGTGAGCATTCCGTAGTTGATGAAGATTTTGAGGTCATTCCATTTTTCCTCATAGTCCTTGCGGTTTTCCTTGAAGATAGCCTGCAAACGGTCGGCCACTTTCTTGGTGATGTAGGTGGAAATCTTTTTCACGTCCGCATCACTTTGCAGATAACTTCGGCTCACGTTCAACGGGATGTCCGGTGAGTCGATGACGCCATGGAGCAGCGTGAGGAATTGCGGAACGATGCCTTCTACCTGATCGGTGACGTATACCTGATTGCTGTAGAGTTGTATTTTGTTTGGCTGCAATTCGATGTTCGACTTTACTCGTGGGAAGTAGAGGATGCCGGTGAGGTTGAACGGATAGTCAACGTTGAGGTGTATCCAGAACAAAGGCTCGTCCTGCATGGGGTAGAGGTTTTGGTAAAATTTCTTATAATCTTCATCTTTCAGCGTAGACGGCGTCTTTGTCCAAAGCGGTTCGGTATCGTTGATGAGATTGTCTTCCTCGGTTTCCACCTGT
>URFI01000149.1 GCA_900547085.1 uncultured Prevotella sp. | reverse complement strand
ATTGACTAATTTTGCACTTGCTGGTTGACTCTACGGCAGCGTTTATCAATATTATTTTAAGTAACTTTTACGGAAACTTCACGTGCTATATCGATTTTAATTCGTAATTTTGTCGCCTAAGACAAGATTGTAGATATGACACTGGATGCATTGACAGCCATCTCACCGATAGATGGACGTTATAGGAACAAGACGGTTGCCTTGGCCGATTATTTTTCTGAGTACGCACTTATTCGTTATCGTGTACGCGTTGAGGTGGAATATTTCATCGCGTTATGCGAGTTGCCCTTGCCGCAGTTGGCATCGTTCGACACCGCTCTGTTCAGTCGTTTGCGAGATGTTTACCGCCATTTTGATGAAACATCCGCCCAACGTGTCAAGGACATCGAGCGTGTCACCAACCATGATGTCAAGGCCGTGGAGTATTTTCTGAAAGAAGAATTTGACAAGATTGGTGGACTGGAAGCTTACAAGGAATTCATCCATTTTGGCTTAACGTCGCAAGACATCAATAATACCAGCGTGCCACTGTCTATCAAAGAGGCTCTGGCAGAGGTAGTTGTTCCGCAGGTGGAAGAGCTGATTGGTCAGTTGGAGCAATATGCTGAACAATGGAAAGACGTTTCCATGTTGGCCAAAACACACGGACAGCCTGCGTCGCCCACCCGTCTGGGCAAAGAAATCATGGTGTTCGCCTACCGTCTGCGCGAGCAGTTGGAACAGTTGAAGGCCTGCAAGTTGAGTGCGAAGTTTGGCGGGGCAACCGGCAATTACAATGCGCATCATGTAGCTTATCCGTCCATCGACTGGAAAGCATTTGGCAACCGTTTCGTTAAAGAAGTGCTCGGACTGCACCGTGAGCAGTTTACCACCCAAATCAGCAATTACGATAACATGGGGGCTGTGTTTGATGCCATCCGCCGAATCAACACCATCATCATCGACTTGGATAGAGATTTCTGGATGTATATCTCGATGGAATATTTCAAACAGCAAATCAAGGCTGGCGAAGTAGGGTCGAGTGCCATGCCTCACAAGGTGAATCCCATTGACTTTGAAAATAGTGAGGGCAACTTAGGCATGTCCAACTGCATTCTGCAATTCTTGGCGCAGAAGCTGCCTGTGAGCAGGTTGCAGCGCGACTTGACGGACTCTACCGTCTTGCGTAACGTGGGTGTTCCCTTGGGACATACCGTCATCGCCATTCAAAGTACGCTGAAGGGACTTCGCAAGCTCATCCTGAACGAAGACCGACTTAGTGAGGATTTGGACAATACATGGGCTGTCGTGGCAGAGGCCATACAGACCATTCTTCGCCGAGAGGCTTATCCGCATCCTTACGAGGCATTGAAAGCCCTGACGCGCACCAATCAGAAAATGACCGAACAAAACATTCACGAGTTCGTGCAAGGACTGGATGTCAGTGATGAGGTGAAAGCCGAATTGATGGCCATCACACCTCATAACTATACAGGCGTATAATAGGCTCGTTGAGAAAATATGAAAGCTACATGTGATAGCGTGAAATCAAAATAATAAGTAGATATATATAAATAAGGTAGAAAGTAACAAAAATGATTTTTAAGGGAGGGCTCGCTCGGAGCTGGTCATCTCCATTTGAGAAAGTAGAAGTGAGGCCGTGAGGCTTATGGTAAAATAAGAAAAAGAATTAGAATTATGGATTCAGAATTAAACAAAAATCTTCAAGAACAATCATCAGAACAGCGCGATTCAGCTCGGGAGGGCTACGAAAATCATGCAGACAACTATCAACGCAACTATCCTGGCGGAGGAGAACGGACACGTCGTCCACGCATCCAAAGTCAACGAACATACAGCAGTAATCGCCCAGAGCGATTAAACCAAGTAGGAGGTTTCCGCCCAGAAGGCTTTGGCAGCAATTTGCAGACCAATGAGGAAGGTGGCGCACAGCAACGTGCTTATCGCCCCCGCTTCAATCAGCATGGTGAGCAAGGCGGTTATCGTCCTCGTTATCGCAGTGAGGGTTATCAACCTCGCCAGCAGGGTGGCTATCGTCCACGCTACAACAACGATGGTGAGGGCGGTTATCAACCTCGTCAGCAGGGTGGCTATCGTCCACGCTACAACAACGATGGCGAAGGCGGCTATCAACCTCGTCAGCAGGGTGGCTATCGCCCACGCTACAACAATGATGGCGAAGGTGTTTATCAACCTCGTCAGCAAGGTGGCTATCGTCCACGTTATAACAGTGATGGCGAAGGTGGCTATCAACCTCGCCAACAGGGTGGTTACAATCGAGGCGGCTACGGCAATAGGGGCAGACAGCAGTATGGTGGCTACAACAATCGTGGCGGCTATCGTCAGCGTACGCCCGATTACGATCCCAATGCCAAGTATAGCCTGAAGAAGCGCATTGAATACAGTGAACAGCATGTAGATCCCACCGTACCCGTTCGTCTGAATAAGTATTTGGCGAATGCTGGCGTGTGCAGTCGTCGCGAGGCCGATGAGTACATCCAAGCCGGTGTGGTCAAGGTGAACGGCGAAGTGGTGACGGAACTGGGCACCAAGGTTATGCGCACCGATGAGGTGGTGTTCCATGATCAACCGGTATCACTGGAAAAGAAAGTTTATGTGTTGCTCAACAAACCGAAAGACTACGTCACCACCAGTGATGATCCGCAGCAGCGTAAGACGGTGATGGATTTGGTGAAGAACGTGTGTCCCGAGCGCATCTATCCGGTTGGACGTCTGGACCGTAACACCACGGGTGTGCTGTTGCTGACAAACGACGGTGACCTGGCCAGCAAACTGACCCACCCCAAGTATTTGAAGAAAAAGGTGTACCATGTGTTCTTGGACAAGAATGTGACGGCTCACGACATGCAAAAGATAGCAGAAGGTATCGAGTTGGAAGACGGAGAGGTGCATGCAGATGCCATAGAGTATGCGCATGACACCGATAAAAACCAGGTTGGCATCGAGATTCATAGCGGTAAGAACCGTATCGTTCGCCGCATCTTCGAGAGTCTGGGCTATCGTGTCATCAAGTTGGATCGCGTTCAGTTCGCCGGATTGACTAAGAAAAACCTTCGTCGAGGCGACTGGCGGTTCCTGACAGAAGAAGAGGTGAACATACTTCGCATGGGAGCTTTTGAGTAGTTGAGATATATAGTTGACAAGTTGACAAGTGGACAAGTGAACAAGTGGACAAGTTCACGAGTTGACAAGTTCACAAGTTCACGAGTTGATGGTTCTATAATGTCGCTTTATAATCGATAGCGAATGAGAACAACTCATCGGTATTAACTTGTGAACTCGTAAACTCGTATGCAAGTTGACAAGTGGACAAGTTCACGAGTTGACAAGTTGATGGTTCTATAATGTCGCTTTATAATCGACTGCGTATAACACCAGTCAGGGTATTAACTTGTAAACTTGTAAACTTGTGAACTCGTAAACTAAGTTAACATGTTGATGGTTCTATAATGTCGCTTTATAATCGACTGCGAATGACAACAACTCATCGGTATTAACTTGTAAACTTGTAAACTCGTAAACTCGTTGACAGTTCTATAATGTCGCCCCATAATCGACTGCGTATAACACCAAGTCACGGTATTAACTTGTAAACTCGTAAACTTGTCAACTCGTAAACAGGCTGGTGATTCTATAATATCGCCATATAATCGGCTGTGAATGAATGACAAAACTTCGGTATTAACTTGTGAACTCGTAAACTTGTCAACTCGTAAACTAAAAAAATACAAACAATGAAACGTACAAAAGTTGTTGATGTTCTAAGGAGCACCGACTTTGGAAAAGAAGTGGTGGTAAAGGGATGGGTGCGTACCCATCGCAGTAGTAAGGCAGTTGATTTCATTGCCTTGAACGACGGCTCTACCATCAAGAATATACAGATTGTCGTTGATCCGTCAAAGATCAATGCCGATACGTTGAAGAGTATTACAACAGGCGCTTGCCTCTGTGTTACCGGTACCTTGGTAGAGAGCCAAGGCAAGGGACAGAGCGTGGAAATCCAATGCAAAGACATTGAGGTTTATGGCCTGTGTGGTAGCGACTATCCCATGCAGAAGACAGGACAGTCGTTTGAGTACATGCGTCAGCACGCTCACATGCGCCTACGTACCAATACCTTTGGCGCCGTGATGCGCATCCGCCACAACATGGCCTTCGCCATCCATCAATATTTCCACGAACATGGATTCTTCTATTTCCACACGCCCTTGATTACAGCCTCAGACGCTGAAGGCGCCGGCGAGATGTTTCAAGTGACCACGCAGAACCTCAATGATTTGAAAAAGGGAGAAGATGGAAAGGTGTGCTACGAAGATGATTTCTTTGGCAAGATGACCAGTCTCACGGTGAGTGGACAGTTGGAAGGTGAGTTGGGTGCCACGGCTTTGGGGCAGATTTATACCTTCGGGCCTACGTTCCGTGCGGAGAATTCAAACACGCCACGTCACTTGGCCGAGTTCTGGATGATTGAGCCAGAGATTGCTTTCATCGACTTGCCCGAGTTGATGGATCTCGAGGAAGACTTTATCAAATATTGTGTGCGTTGGGCCTTGGATAACTGCAAGGACGATCTTGATTTCCTCAATTCAATGATCGACAAAACCTTGTTGGAACGGTTGCAGGGCGTTTTGAAGAATGATTTCGTTCGATTGTCTTATACAGACGGTATCAAGATATTGGAAGAGGCGGCAGCCAATGGACATAAATTTGAGTTCCCTGTATCATGGGGAATGGACTTGGCCAGTGAGCATGAACGTTTTTTGGTGGAACACCACTTTAAGAAGCCGGTTATCATGTACGATTATCCCAAAGAAATCAAGGCCTTCTACATGAAAATTAACGAGGATGGCAAGACTGTTCAGGGTACAGATGTACTCTTCCCGCAGATTGGAGAAATCATTGGTGGGTCGGTGAGAGAGGAAAGTCTTGAGAAACTGACTTCTGAAATCGAACGTCGTCACATTCCGATGAAAGACATGTGGTGGTATCTCGACACGCGTAAATACGGCACGTGCCCGCATGGAGGCTTTGGGCTGGGCTTCGAACGCCTAATCCTCTTCGTAACCGGCATGCAGAACATTCGAGATGTCATCCCATTCCCGCGTACACCTAAGAACGCAGAATTCTAAGGATGCCTAGCCATGCGCCATGGATGAAATTGAATCAGCCATGGCGTAGTGGGGCGTCAGCCTTCCGTGAAACTGGTGTTCATCTTAACTTCATTTTCAGGTAAAACAAGAAAACAACTAACCTATTCTGTGAAATTTATATATAATTTGTGAACATTACAATACCATTTCAATTATGTAATCACATTCTGTTATGCGGAAATGTAAATATAACTGACGGGTTC
>URFI01000148.1 GCA_900547085.1 uncultured Prevotella sp. | reverse complement strand
GAAATCAGTAGCTGAGAAGGTTGAAGCAGGGAAGGCATACACATTGAAAGAGGCTTCAGAATTGGTGAAGGAAATTACCACCACCAAGTTTGATGCATCTCTGGATATTGATGTTCGCTTAGGCGTAGACCCACGAAAGGCTAACCAGATGGTGCGAGGTGTTGTTACACTTCCACACGGAACTGGTAAGGTTACTCGTGTTCTCTGTCTCTGTACTCCTGATCAGGAAGCAGCTGCCAAGGAAGCAGGTGCTGACTATGTTGGTCTGGATGAGTATATCGAAAAGATCAAAGGTGGATGGACAGATGTAGATGTAATCATTACAATGCCATCATGCATGGGAAAAGTAGGTCCTTTGGGTCGTGTGCTCGGACCTCGTGGCTTGATGCCTAACCCTAAAAGTGGTACGGTAACGATGGATGTAGCTAAGGCAGTTTCAGAAATCAAGAAGGGTAAGATAGACTTTAAAGTTGACAAGGCTGGTATTATACATACCTCCATTGGCAAAGTGAGCATGTCAGCTGAGCAAATCTATGGCAATGCAAAAGAGTTTATCTCTACGGTTATCAAGTTGAAACCGACTGCTGCAAAAGGTACGTACATCAAGAGTATCTTTATTTCCAGCACTATGAGTAAGGGTATCAAGATTGATCCTAAATCAGTTGAATAACTCTAAAAGTTTTGTAAAATGAAAAAGGAAGTAAAAGATACTATAATCGTTGAACTAGGTGAGAAGCTTAAGGAGTTTCCACATTTCTATCTTGTAGACCTTACAGGATTGAATGCGGGCGCTACCAGTGCGCTTCGTCGCAAATGCTTCAAGAACGAGATCAAGATGGTTGTTGTGAAGAATACGCTTCTGCGGAAAGCTTTCGACGCATCTGATGTTGACTATGAACCTTTGTACGATAGTTTGAAAGGCAGCACCGCTGTGATGTTCACACAGACAGCCAATGTGCCTGCTAAACTACTGAAGGAATATCAAAAGGAAGGAATTCCTGCCCTCAAAGCTGCTTATGCTGAAGAAAGTATCTATGTAGGTGCTGATAAATTAGCTGAGCTGGCTGCTCTCAAGAGCAAGAACGAAGTTATCGCAGAGATTGTGGCCCTGCTGCAATCGCCCGCAAAGAACGTTGTTTCTGCTCTCCAATCGGGTGCAAACACCATTCATGGCGTGCTGAAGACATTAGGCGAGCGTCCTGAATAATCAACGATGCTCATTCATGGATGACATCAACAGTAAATAATTAGATAAAAAATAAATTAAATTTTTAGAATAAAATGGCAGATATTAAAGCTATTGCTGAAGAATTGGTAAATTTGACAGTTAAGGAAGTTAATGAGTTGGCAACAGTCCTCAAGGACGAGTATGGTATTGAGCCCGCTGCTGCAGCTGTTGCTGTAGCTGCTGGTCCTGCTGCTGGTGCAGCTGACGCAGCTGAAGAGAAGACATCTTTTGATGTTGTCTTGACAGAAGTTGGCGCTACTAAGCTTCAGGTTGTAAAGGCTGTGAAAGAAGCTTGTGGCCTTGGCTTGAAGGAAGCAAAGGACTTGGTAGACGGTGCTCCTGCTACCATCAAAGAAGGCTTGTCTAAGGACGAAGCTGAGAACTTGAAGAAGGCTATCGAAGCAGCCGGTGCTAAGGCAGAACTCAAGTAAGCTTAAATATTTGGTACTGTATAGCCTTAGAGGTTATACGGTGCCAATTACTTTTATTACGAATGTGGTTAGGATTTGCTCAGTAAGCATGTCCTAACCATTTTGTGTCTTTAGATGACAAAATCCTAATTGGCTCACGGGAATGTTATCCCAATCATAAAATATATGGCTACAAAAATCATTGATAACAGAATTAATTTTGCAAGCGTGCATAATCCGGTTCCATTTCCAGATTTTCTCGATGTGCAATTAAAGTCCTTCAAGGATTTCTTACAGTTGGAAACCCCACCTGAGGAACGCAAGAATGACGGTTTGTATAAGGTGTTCGCCGAGAACTTCCCTATCACCGATACGCGTAATAATTTCGTTCTCGAGTTCTTGGATTACTTTATCGATCCTCCTAGATATTCCATTGAAGAATGTCTGGAGCGTGGATTGACCTATAGTGTGCCCTTGAAGGCGAAGATGAAACTTTATTGTACAGATCCCGATCATGAAGATTTTGGTACCTTTATCCAGGACGTGTTCTTGGGTACCATTCCATACATGACGGATAATGGTACTTTTGTTATCAATGGTGCAGAGCGTGTTGTTGTTTCCCAGCTACATCGCTCACCCGGTGTCTTCTTCGGCCAAGGTGTTCATGCCAATGGTACAATGTTGTACTCTGCCCGAATCATTCCGTTCAAAGGTTCGTGGATTGAGTTCGCAACAGACATTAATAATGTGATGTATGCCTACATTGATCGTAAGAAGAAACTGCCCGTTACCACTTTGTTGCGTGCCATAGGTTATCAGTCGGATAAAGACATTCTTCAAATCTTTGATCTTGCCGAAGAAGTAAAGGTGAATAAGAAGAACATGAAGGCTGCTGTTGGACGACGTCTGGCTGCACGTGTTCTGAAGAGTTGGAATGAAGACTTTGTCGATGAGGATACTGGATCCGTGGTGTCCATTGAGCGCAATGAGGTTATCATGGAACGCGAAACTGAAATCACTGCTGAGAATGTCCAAGACATCTTGGATAGTGGTGCTTCGACCCTCCTGTTACATAAGGATTCTGAGATGGCTAACAAGTTTGCCATCATCTTCAATACGCTGTCGAAGGATCCTTCCAACTCAGAAAAAGAGGCAGTTACCTATATTTATCGTCAATTGCGTAATGCCGACCCGGTAGATGACGCCAGTGCCAGAGAGGTATTTAATAACTTGTTCTTCTCTGACAAGCGTTATGACTTGGGAGAAGTAGGCCGCTATCGTATCAATAAGAAACTGGGCCTGGATACCGACATGGATATCCGTGTGTTGACCAAAGATGATATCATTGCGATCATCAAATATTTGATTCAGTTGGTTAACTCTAACGCGACGGTGGATGACATTGACCACTTGTCTAACCGACGCGTTCGTACAGTTGGTGAGCAATTATCCAATCAGTTCTCTATTGGGTTGGCTCGTATGAGTAGGACCATTCGTGAACGCATGAACGTGCGTGACAACGAAGTCTTCACACCCACTGATTTGATTAATGCCAAGACCATCACTAGCGTAATCAACTCGTTCTTTGGAACCAACCCATTGTCAAAGTTCATGGATCAAACCAATCCATTGGCTGAGGTCACTCACAAGCGTCGTTTGTCAGCGTTAGGCCCTGGTGGACTTTCACGTGAACGAGCAGGTTTCGAGGTGCGTGACGTACACTATACACACTATGGTCGTTTGTGTCCTATTGAAAGTCCTGAAGGACCAAACATTGGCTTGATTTCTTCACTTTGCGTGTATGCTAAGATCAACGACATGGGCTTCATTGTTACTCCTTATCGAAAAGTTAAGGATACAAAAGTAGACATGAACAATGATCATATCGTGTTCATGACTGCAGAGGAAGAGGAAGATTTGCTTGTTGGACAGGGAAATGCTCCGTTGCGTAAAGATGGTTCATTCATTCGTGACTATGTGAAATGCCGTCAAGATGCCGACTACCCAGTAGTAGATCCTGACGAAGTTGCCTTGATGGATGTTTCTCCACAGCAGATTGCTTCTGTGTCTGCTGCGCTGATTCCTTTCTTGGAGCATGACGATGGTCACCGCGCGTTGATGTAACATGATGCGTCAGGCCGTACCTTTGCTTCACAATGATGCACCTATCGTAGGAACAGGATTGGAGAAGCAGGTGTGTGAAAACTCTCGTACGATGATCACTGCCGAAGGTGATGGCGTGATAGAATATGTTGATGCTACAACCATTCGTATCTTATACGACCGCACCGAGGAAGAAGAGTTTGTAAGTTTCGAACCAGCTTTAAAGGAATATCGTATTCCCAAGTTCCGTCGTACCAATCAAAATATGACCATCGACTTGCGTCCTATTTGTGTGAAAGGTCAACGTGTGAAGGATGGCGATATCTTAACTGAGGGCTACGCAACTGAAAACGGTGAGTTGGCGCTCGGTCGTAACATGTTGGTGGCTTACATGCCATGGAAGGGATACAACTATGAGGATGCTGTGGTTATTTCCGAACGTGTCGTTCGTGATGACGTGTTGACATCTGTCCACGTTGATGAGTATTCTCTTGATGTCCGCGAAACAAAACGAGGCATGGAAGAGTTTACCAACGACATCCCTAATGTTAGTGAAGAGGCAACCAAGGATCTTGATGAAAATGGTGTCATCAGGGTAGGTGCACGTGTGGAGCCAGGTGATATCTTAATTGGTAAGATTTCACCTAAGGGTGAGAGCGATCCTTCTCCAGAAGAAAAATTGCTTCGTGCCATCTTTGGTGACAAAGCCGGAGACGTGAAGGATTCTTCTTTGAAGGCCAATCCATCTTTGAGTGGTGTCGTGATTGACAAAAAACTCTTTACGCGTGCCATCAAGACACGTGAAACCAAGAAGCATGATAAACTGATTCTTGCGAAGATTGACGAAGAGTACGAAGCCAAGAATACAGACTTGAAGGATATCCTGGTAGACAAGTTGTTGACTTTGACAGAGAGCAAAAAGTCACAAGGTGTGAAAGATTATACGGGTGCCGAGATTATTACAAAGGGAAGCAATTTTACAGCTGCCGCTTTGAAGAATCTGGAGTATGACGGAATTCAGTCTAACGATTGGACGGATGATGAGCATACCAATGGCCTCATCCAGACGTTGATACTCAATTATATCCGAAAATATAAGTTGCTTGATGCTGAATTGAAGCGTCGTAAGTTTGCCATCTCTATCGGTGACGAACTCCCAACAGGCGTTTTGCAGATGGCAAAGGTATACATCGCTAAGAAACGTAAGATTAGTGTGGGTGATAAACTCGCAGGACGCCATGGTAACAAGGGTATCGTGTCTAAGATTGTCCGTGTAGAGGATATGCCATTCTTGGAAGACGGTCGTCCGGTTGACTTGGTGCTGAACCCATTGGGTGTGCCTTCTCGTATGAACCTGGGACAGATATTCGAAGCTATCCTTGGTGCTGCCGGTCGCAAGCTGGGTGTTAAGTTTGCTACACCTATTTTCGATGGTGCTAAATTGGATGATTTATCAGAATGGACAGACAAAGCCGGATTGCCTCACTTGTGTTCTACTCATCTGTATGATGGAGAAACTGGAAAGAAGTTTGACCAGCCTGCAACGGTGGGCGTCACCTATTTCTTGAAGCTCGGACACATGGTTGAGGATAAAATGCACGCACGCTCTATTGGTCCTTACTCTTTGATTACCCAACAGCCACTTGGTGGTAAAGCACAGTTCGGTGGACAGCGTTTTGGTGAGATGGAGGTTTGGGCAC
>URFI01000147.1 GCA_900547085.1 uncultured Prevotella sp. | reverse complement strand
CCAGCTTCTGACCGTCTTCCTGATGTTCGAACGTCAGCACCGAACCGCAGATGAGCGGTTGACCAAACTTGTTTCCGAAGTCGCTGGCACCGTTCGAGGCCTTGATGAGTATTTGTTCGGGAGTCTGATACAGCCACTTCCGCACGGGCAGGATGTCCTCCCACGTGCGTGACTCGCCCTCCAAACGCGGGTAGGCAGTCATGTACACCGCTGTTCCGGCCAACGGCCAAGAGCCTACACCACCGCCCATACGGTCGCGAATCTCGCCTCCCGTACCCGTCGCGGCACCGTTGAACGGCTCCACAGTGGTGGGGAAGTTGTGGGTTTCGGCCTTCAGAGAGATCACGCTCTCAATGTCCTCCACCTGGAAATAGTCGCTGGTAGACTGGTCAGCGGGTGCGAACTGCTCGATGACCGGGCCTTGTGCAAAGGCCACGTTGTCTTTGTAGGCCGACAAAATCTTGCCGGGATTCTCCTGTGTAGTGCGTTTGATCATCGCAAAGAGCGACGACTCTTTCTCCTCCCCGTCGATGATGAAGGTGCCACTAAATATCTTGTGTCGGCAATGTTCCGAGTTAATCTGTGCGAATCCGAATATCTCGCTGTCGGTGAGCGGCCGTCCGTTCTGCTTTTCTATGGTGTGCAGGTACGCCATTTCCTCGGGCGAAAGGGCCAACCCCTCCTCCTCATTGTACTGCTCCAGATTCTCCACATGCTTAATAGGCTCCGGCTCACGGTTCACGGTGAACAGATTCTGGTCCAGTCCCTCGTACATACGCTGCAACATCGGGTCGTGTGTGGCGTCCTTGGAGCTTACCGGGAAGTATTCCTCGATACGCGTGATGCCTGTGAGATTCATGTTTTCTGTAATCTCAACGGCATTTGTACTCCATGGTGTCACCATCTCACGGCGCGGCCCCACATAGATTCCGTCAAGCTGTTGTGTGTCTATACATTCTGCTCCACCGAAGAGCCAGCACAGTTTGCTGGTTTCTTCTTGAGAGGGTTGATGGTCCATCTCGGTGGCAATAATGGTTTCTTGCGGGGTTTTAAAGAAGAGAATCATATATCTTTATTATTAGTTTGGCGAATATTCGGTATTGCAAAGATAGGGCAAGCCGAAGGCAAAAGAAGTTTACTTATTTTGGTAAGGCGCAGCCTATCTTATGCAAAGATAGCGCAAGCCGAAGGCAAAAGAAGTTAACTTATTTTGGTAAGGCGATGCCTATCTTATGCAAAGATACTGCAAACTAAGCGCGTAACAAAATAAAATGGTTGGAAAATTTTCCACTTCGGTTTTGAATATACAACTCTAACCAAGATGTATATATATCCTTCTTATAGTTTACCTGATGAAGCCGATGCCCATGACAGTAAGAATATCTTGGTCAAACGAAGCAAAAAAAATGATGCAGCAAAAGGCAACCGCCATCAAATAATAGCCGCGAACAGAAAACTGGACGGATGAAAACATAGCGGTTAACATACGAAATATATTGACAACTGCGAAAAATACTCGCATATTTGCAACTAAACAGGTCATTGGTCGCAAATATGCGATTTTTATATATCTTTACTTTTCAACAACTTACGATCAACAGTTACATCGGCGCACAGGCAAAAGCAATGCTTTAAGGCTGAAAAAGCATGCAGATTGGGGTATCAAAGCATTGAGTTTGAGGGACAAACTGCATGCTATAAAAAGGCAAACTGCATGCTATTGATTAGAAACCGTTCGGAAGTTGCGCAATAAAGTGCCAAACAACATCCAAAAAGAGCATCATTTTTCTAGAACGAATATTTTGAAAACACCAAAAATATGAACAATTCTTGAAAAACCGGGATGCATCACGCCTCTACTTGCCCACCTATTTTTATTCCATTGCTCTTTTGCGTAACGCAAACAAAAGCGACACCCTGATGTTTCTGCCTCTTTTGATTACACGATAAACAGCAATGACGACCCTTCCGCTGAAGAATGGTTGTTTACTGGTGAAAACAATCACTTGCTCTTGCTTCAACAACGAGTTGAACAAGTGAAATTCTAAGGATGGAAAAGCAGGAACAACTTCCATAGCGGATCCGGCTCATACTTGTCGTTTTATGGATTCCAATTCCTCATGGAGTTGCCCTCCAGCAGAGTCCCACTATGCTTCATCCTACATGGCAAAGGTATATAGCCTCCTTGATTGTTCTGAATAAAACCAGCCTGCAAAACGATCCATACGCAAAAAAATCTCTGCGCACTTCGTATTGTTACATAACGAATGTGTGGAAGGAAGACTCATCTCCTCGTGCCCCATACATGACAAAAGTCCGCAATACCTGTCATTGGTATCACGGACTTTTACGGATGGTTTTGCTCATCTGTCAGCTCTGAAGGGCTTGAGGTTTAGCGCACTTGGAGCGTGTAATCCTCAACCTCCCCGTTGTTGAATTCTCCACAAGGATCTTGATAGCCGTCAGGACTGGCAACAATTCGGATGCGATAGTTCCCTTTTTGAGTCGTTGTGGGTACATAGATATAGCCAGAGAACCCATAATAAGAGTAGCGCTCAACTTTCTTTTCGTTTGGTGAGAAGACTCCATCGTTGTTGAAATCGACATAGACACGCCAATACATCTTGCTTCTGGAAGAAGATTTGAAGCCTGGTGTGAGCACATACTTAAAGGACTGGCCAAGACTTGCGTAGGCAATGTACGAAGTAAAGTCTGAGTATGAACTTCCGCCTGACACCTTCGTCATGGTGCTAAGACTGATTTGGCTGATATAAGCTGATGAGAAGTTGGCAGCTCCTACAGTACAGTATGTGTTTGGATTGGGTGTCGGGTCAGGTTCAGGATCGGGATCAGGGGTTGGGTCTGGTGTAGGATCAGGGTCTGGATTTGGCTTAGGATCAGGCTTAGGATCAGGCTCAGGTGGAGCTGGTTTCGTGATGACAGCCGTATAATCTTCAACCTCACCATAAGTAAAGTGCTCGTCAGGTTTAGGATAACTGCCCCATTTTGCACTGACACGCACGCGCGTTTCGCCATTCACAGCGTTGGAGGGAACCTTGAACATGCGGTAGAAATAGTTGTCCGAATTCATGTATTGAGCCAACACGCGCTCGTTGTCCTCAAACTTCCTGTTGCCATTAAAGTCTACCCAAACACACCAGTACATGGGATAAACACCGTTAGGGAATCGCGGCATGAGCGTAATGTAGTTGCTGCTGCCAGCCTCAAGCTCCACCTTCTTGTTCTGGAAGAACGTGTAGGACGAGGCTCCACTATAGTTTTGCATGTCGCCTATGCTTACATAATAAATATAAGTGGAGTTAAAATAATCCGAATAGGAGGATGCGTAGCTATCTGTCGGGGTTGGATCAGGAGTTGGGTCAGGGGTTGGGTCAGGGTCATTGCCGTCGTTATAACCTGGAGGAGCAAAGTTTACCACGATGGTTTGCCAGTAATTGAAACCGCCGGAGCCACCACCAATGCCCAAACCACTTGGGTCGAGTGCGTTAAGCAAGAAATAGCCATCAGAATATCCGCCCCATCCCCAATTGATGTGGAAGTATCCGTTAGAGCTGTAACCATCACAAACAAAGGAATGGCCACCACCGTTTCCACTCCCTGCATACTGCACGGGTCTACGATTGTCAAGCTCGTTGCGCACGATGCTCTCCCACTGAGTAGTGGAATAGTCTGATCGTTCCAAGCTCGTTACAGCATCAGGATAAGAATAGTAGGTCTTCAACATCTTCGGAACGTACTGCTGGTAAGTGCCGCTACCAGAGGGTGAGAAGCCCATGTCCAAGCCCACAGCCACACCGTAGCAAAGGCTTGCTACATCGTTATTGGATTCTCGGAGCACAGAATTCGGCATATTCTTCCAATTCAAATCGTAGTTATAATTGAAAGACAGCGTGCCATAGCTGGAGTTGTAAGAGTGATAGCCCTTGCCTCGAGCAGGATACTCGTAGAAACGCATGATTTGGGAGGTTGCCGTAGCGACACAACCCACAGGACAATTATATGGGCAGTAAGCGTTGTAATAAGGAGCTTGGTTCCAATGAATGTTGGCTAACAACGGACTTACTGATGTCTGTGCGTTCATCTCCTGGTTAGTTCCTGCGATGGCTGTCTGCCGCATTTGTTTGATACGATTGTCAATCTTTACGTTTTCAAAGGCAAAGCGAATCTCTTTAGAATAGCCATCAAGCAGCTCGCGCATATTCACAGGTATTTTGTTAGGGTCGAACTTGCCATTGGTGGAATAGCCCAGAATGGGATAAGTACCCTTGGAGGCAGAAACGACAACATAGCCATCATTACCATAA
The DNA here is from genome assembly GCA_900547085.1 of uncultured Prevotella sp. Taxonomy (GTDB): domain Bacteria; phylum Bacteroidota; class Bacteroidia; order Bacteroidales; family Bacteroidaceae; genus Prevotella. The sequence goes on along the minus strand of URFI01000147.1, from coordinate 1,140 downwards.
TTGATAATGTAATAGGTAGAGCGTTGTGCGTTGGAAGCACGGGTGCGCGGCTTTCCGTCGGTATACACCACCTTTAGTTCAGGTATGCCACCTGCCCTGGTCTTCACTTGAGCCACATCACTGTTTTGCTCAAGGAAGGAGCCTGCGATTTCCAAGGCCTCTTTTTCTTCCACAAAATTACTTTCGTTATTGCTTGTGCTGATGGATTGAAGTACGTCTGCTTGGCATCCAAAAAGAGTGAGCAAGCCAACGAAGAAGAGTCCATACAAAAATTTGAAGAAACGTTTCATCAGCGTAAAAGTTTTAAGGATGTGTAGAATATGGTTATCATAAAGGTAATTAGAGGTAGGGGAAAGTGCAAATAGTCAACTGGCTCGCACTTTCCGCCTATAGCGTATGGGTATTTCTTGGCGGAGAAGTAGATTTCCCCGCCAAGAAAAAAGATTATTCTGTAGCGTAGCTTACATCAAAGACGATGGAGCCATGGAAGTCCACTGAAATCTTACGGCGTGTTTGCATGCCGAACTGATAGTCTTTTGCATCGAAAATCAAGTCTTTCAACGTCTTGGTTATTGTCACCGTACCAAGATCATCACCCTTGGTAGTTCCTGCAGCGACTGTGTTACCCAGCGTAACGGTGATTTCCACCTTCTGATTGAGGAATGCTTCCATGTCCATACCGTTTCTATTCAGCGTAATTGTTGCGGTAGGTGCATCGATTTGGGTGTAAATGTTCGGACCACTCATCTTGTAAGCGTCTGAATAAGGAGCATTGAACAAGGATATCGTTTGACCATTTGGCAATTTCATCGTTGCATTACCCCAAACGTAAAGATCATTTTTGCTGGCAGCGGCAGCCTCCAATGCGGAAGGTGTAAGTTTGAAGGAAATACGGTTACACTCGGGTACAAACACAGAAGAAATAATCGGGAATCGATCGGTAGTAAGCACCTGTGCCACGGAGTTGTCGTCTACATAGCGGAGCGTGTAAGAGATTGGTTCTGCTGTAGAAATAGGCATAGGCTCTGCGAGACTCTTGCGGAAGCCTTCCCAACCTCCGTCAGCGAGACGTCCGTGTTGTTCAGCCTTGCCACCGATGCAAAGCAGGTGGAGTGCAGACTCATCGAGAACTTTCTTATA
>URFI01000146.1 GCA_900547085.1 uncultured Prevotella sp. | reverse complement strand
AAATTGGCAATCATCGTATCTGCCAGACCAAAGTCGTATGGGGGGAAGATGAACTTGCTGGTCCATCCATCGTACTCTTTCAGTAAACCATCTGTACCTACAGCTGTTTCAGTTGCCTTGACAACACTCGTTCCAACGGCACAAACACGATGCCCTTCTTGCTTTGCTTTATTGACAATCTTGCAGGCCTGGGCATCAATCTTCACTGGCTCAGAATCCATCTTATGCTTCGTCAGATCTTCCACCTCAATGTTATTGAACGCACTGAGGCCACAATGCAGGGTGATATAAGCAAAATGAATGCCCTTGATCTCCATCCGTTTCATCATCTCCCGGCTGACATGCAGACCAGTAGCGGCGGCAGTTACGCCTCCTTCATTCTTGGCGAAGATGGTTTGGAAATCTTCCATGTCGTGTGCATCGGCATGCGGAACCTCACGTCGATTGATGATGTAACGAGGCAACGGTGCCTCACCGAGCGCAAAAAGTTCTCGCTTGAACTCCTCATGAGGACAGTCGTAAAGAAAACGAAGCGTACGTCCACGACTCGTGGTGTTATCGATTACCTCAGCAACCATGGTTCCACTTTCATCAAAGAACAACTTGTTTCCAATGCGTATCTTACGCGCAGGTTCCACCAACACGTCCCACAAGCGCATTTCACGATTGAGTTCGCGTAAGAGAAAGACCTCTATCTTGGCATCCGTCTTTTCTTTTGTTCCATACAAGCGAGCAGGAAATACCTTTGTGTCATTGAAGATGAACGTGTCACCTTCATCAAAATAGTCGAGTACATGACGGAACTCCAAGTACTGCCCCTCTACAGGTTTGCCCTTTTTGTTCTTCTGGAACATGTCAATAGTCTGCGACTTACGATGCAAGACCATCAATCTAGACTCGTCACGACGCGTCATTCGGGAGATATGCTTTTCTCCTTTGTCATCCACTATCTCATGGTAAACACTATGAGGATACAGAGCAACAAGCTCTTCCGGCAAATTGAATTTGAATTGTGATAGTTTCATTTATTGGTGTTTTTCGTCTATTTCTTGTTGATCCAACCACTCTTTGAAGTGATCGAAGTTAATACTGTTTTCTACTTTGATAGTCCCCACTCGGGTTCGGCGCAGTGCTGTGAGGTATGCCCCACTGTCTAAAGCGCGCCCCAGGTCACGAGCCAAGGCTCTGATATACGTCCCTTTACCACATACCACACGCAACTTGAGCAGCATGGTCGTTGGGTCAAAATCCATCACCTCTATCTCGTCGATTCTGACGCTTTTCGGTTTGAGCACCACTTCCTCGCCTGCGCGACGCAAATTGTATGATCGCTCACCGTCTACCTTGCACGCACTGAAGGTTGGTGGGGTTTGTTGAATGTCGCCAACGAACTGTTTCAGTGCCTCATCAATACACTCGCGTGTGATGTGGTCGGTTGGGAATGTCTGATTAACCTCGTGTTCTTTATCGTAACTCGCAGTGGTTGCCCCCAACTGGAGCGTGCAAGTATATTCCTTATCGTGTGCCTGCAACTGCTCGATCTGCTTGGTTGCTTTCCCCGTACACAACACCAACACCCCCGTGGCTAATGGATCCAACGTGCCGGCATGACCTATTTTCACCCTTTTGATGCCCAACTTGCGAGATATAACATACCGCACATGGGCCAAAGCACCAAAACTGGTCATGCCATAAGGCTTGTCAATGGCAAATATTTCTCCTGTATAAAAGTTCACGCTGTGATGGTTTATGAGTTTATGTGCTAATGAGTTTTTAAGTTGATGAGTTTGGGAGTTAATGAGTTGATGAGTTTGTAAGTATTTGAGTTTGTGAGTTGTTTTTTGTTTGCTTACGAGTGATGTACTCATGATGTATGAACTATCAACTCCTCAACTTGTTAACTCGCCAACTTGTCAACTAATCAACCATAGCCAACTGATGTCCCATCATCAGCCAAATCAAGATGGCACCGCCGACAATGATACGATACACGCCAAAGGCTTTGAAGCCATACTTGGTGAGGAAAGCCACAAACCATTTCATGGCCAGCAACGCCACGACGAAGGCAACGCCACTGCCCAGCAGTAAAGTTGGCACATGTGCGGACAGGGCTTCCACACCCCCATTCTTGATTAACTTAAACACATCGAGACAGGTGGCGGCGAACATGGTGGGCACAGCCAAAAAGAACGAGAACTCAGCCGCACGTTTACGCGTCAGTCCTTGCGCCATTCCTCCGACGATAGTGGCCATCGATCGCGAGACACCCGGTATCATGGCAATGCATTGGAACAGTCCTACCCGCAAAGCTCTCTTCTCTGTCAGCGGTGTTGACTCGCTTCCATGATTGAACAGGCGGTCGCAAAACAACATGAAAACGCCACCAACCACCAACATCACCGCAACCACCACAACGCTTCCCAACATCTTTTCAATCAGATGGTTAGCCAGTAATCCGATGACAGCAGCAGGTATAAAGGCCACTAACAGCTTCCAGTAAAAGTCCCATTTGTGCAAGAAAGCTCTGACCGCCGTACTTCCTGCCGGTGCCGGTGTGTGGTCGAGCCGGAAGAATCGCTTCCAATAGAGCGTCACAACCGACAGGATGGCACCAAACTGAATGATGACAATGAAGGCGTTGATAAACGGATCGTTGGCCTCCATGCCCAACAAGTCGCGCGTAATAATCATGTGTCCCGTAGAAGACACGGGCAAAAATTCTGTCAAACCTTCTACGATTGCCAGAATGATGGTTTCTATAATGCTCATTTATTCTTCAGTATGCTGATCCTTGGGTCTACGAACAATGGCATAAATCATTGACACAAATCCGATGAAACATACCACCGGAGCCACCTTAATGCGGCGAACGCTGAAGATGTCCGGATTGTATGCCGTTTCTGTAGAGCCACCTCCACTCATCAGGAGGAAGCCAATGATGACAATCATCATACCGACGGCCAACAATATGAAGTTGACCTTGTCGAATGCGAAGTTTCTTCTATCCATCTTATTGATTGATTTTGCCATGCGTCAGGATATCGCATATCCTGTACATGACGATATGATTGCGAGTTTACTTATTTAGATGTTATATAATTCACCAGCCTTCATCCGCAAGAACTTGTTCACGGAAATATGTGCGCAGATGGCCGTAATGATGATGCCGAACAAGAACACCACAGTCGCTGTGACGACCATGTCGCGCCATGTAACAACGCTCAAGATGTCAGGTTCAGAGACATACAAGCCATAGATACATGCAGCCAGCACGGTATTGGCTATCAAGCCGGCTATCAAACCAATCCATATAGCACGGTTGACAAACGGCCGGCGGATAAAGCTCCATGAGGCACCCACGAGTTTCATGGTGTGTATGGAGAAGCGCCGCGCGTAAATGTCCAACCGAACGGTATTGTTAATCAGGGAAAATGATACGATGGTGAGCAAAATGGCCAACACCAACATCACCAAACCCGTCTTAGCCAGGTTGCGGTTGACGCTGTCTATCAACTCTTTTTGATAATTAATCTGATTGACTTTTGGATATTTCTTCAATTCGTCGGTAATCCATTTCAACGAATCATTATTGGCATAATTCGACCTGAGTGTCACCTCGATGGAGGCAGGACATGGGTTTTCGCCATCGGTAAACTCGGAAGGGTCGCTTCCCATGGCCGCTGTAATCTCCTTGAGGGCTTGTTCTTTACTGATATAATCCAAGCGTTTGATATAAGGTCGCTTCTTGATGTCGGCACAAATCTTCTGAGCTTCAGGATTTGTCATGTCATTTTCCAAAATCAGCTGCACCACCAAATTCTCCTTGACATACGAAGAAAGATTCCTGCCGGTAAGCGTTGAAAACACAACCAATCCCAATAAAATAAGCACCAAGGCTGTGCTAATACAAAGAGTAATGGCCTGTAGTCCACGATGACTACTGGTTTTATTTCGTTTTTTTCCCATTCCGATACGGATATAATACACCAAATTTGTTGCAAAGGAACAAAAAAAACAGCGATATAGCAACGGTTTAACTACAATTAACGTCCATTCTGGCAATAGGATTTCAGACCTATAGCTCATTTTGCAGGCTGAAAAGTGTCATGCCATTCGATATATACACATGTTTCGCCCATTCAAGATACCTTCAGCACCAAATTGACGATTCAAATTGCTTAATAGCTCATTTTGCAGGCTGAGACTTAGCTATCTTTCCGATGTACACTAACTTTATGGGCATTTAAGTTGCCTCAAAATTCAAAGTTAGTATGTTCAAAATGAGATGTCGTGCGTATGGTAGTACGCACACGAAAAAGAATGGTGTTCGTAAAGGTGTACAACTGTATAAATGTCAGGATTGTGGCTATCAGTTTCGCTCCGGTTTCCAAGTGAGCGATGATGAATTGTGGACTGCTTATCAACAACAGAAGCAGACGATCAACGAACTATCGGTACGCTTCAGGATAAGCCTCTCTACGGTCAAGCGTAGGTTACATAACATCAAGTGTGAGTGGGTGCACCCTCCACTAAACGGAAGCGGTTTTGTCCATCTAGACGTAACGTATTGGGGTCGAAACTTCGGTGTGCTGCTCGCATTGGATACGGAGAGCGGAAAGCCTCTCTATCTGTCCTTTGTAAAGAGCGAGACGGTGAAGGACTATGAAGACGCAGTCGTCAGTATTGAGAAGCGTGGATATGTCATACGCGGTCTAATCATTGACGGGAAAAAGAGCCTCTTCAAGTCTTTCTCTGAGTACCATGTACAGATGTGCCAGTTCCACATGAAGCAGATTGTCAGAAGGTATCTTACGCAGAATCCAAGAATGCTGGCCAGCCGGGATTTAAAGGCTCTTGTGGACAGACTGCACCGAATCTATGAGGCTGATTTCAGGAGCGAATATCAAGCATGGAAGGAAAAGTGGAAGGGCACGATAGAACACCGCAGCCTGCACAAGGATGGCAGGCTGCATTATACGGCGGTTGAGGGCAGCCATGAATAGTCTTGATTTCTATTTGCCTTATCTCTTTACCTGGCAGCGGGAGGACTGCGGGGGAATGCCCAATACAAACAACAAGATTGAGGGAACATTCACTGACCTGAAGAAAAACTTGAACAATCATAGCGGACTTACACAAGAGAACCGCAAAAGGTTCATCAATGGGTTTTTCTTGGCATTGATAGAAACTCAAAGTATGAAAAAGCAGGAACCACACCCATAGCGGCTCCTGCTCATACTTGTCGTTTTATACAATCCTATTCCTCATGGAGTTGCTCCCTAGCAGAGCCCCATTATGCTTCAGACTGCATGGCAAAGGTATATAAACTCTTTGAATATTCTGAATAAAGCCAGCCTGCAATTTGAACTATTGAACACCTAATACAAAAAAACAGCCTGCAAAATGAGCTATACGCCGGATTTCATAACTCAGAATCAATAATCAACATTGTTGGTCAACATCAATCGATGCTTACGATAGAATCTCTTTTCAAGCAGATAAAACAGAA
>URFI01000145.1 GCA_900547085.1 uncultured Prevotella sp. | reverse complement strand
CGCGACATCGAACACCAAAAATACGATGCCGCCCAGTTTGTCAACGAACTGAAAACGCAAATCACCACCATCGTGAACGACGTGCTGCGCGACAACAGTCACCCACAATTAGGTGCTTCAGATGCGCCGTCTAAGTAAAGGCACCGCACAACGCTCACCAAAGCAACCCTTCACCAATATAACCCTGCGCCAATATAACCCTGCGCTATCAGCGTTATTATTTGAAAACGGGCTGTAAGCCCAACAGCATATAGCCCAAGGCATCGCCTTGGGTAAGCAGGTGAGTAGGTGTACGCCCTGTAAGGGCAAAAGCATGGGGAAAGAAAGCGTAACAAAATGATAAACAGACGCTTTTGCCCTGACAGGGCGCAGTTATCCCTATGTATCCAAACCTCAGGGCGTTGCCCTGGGCTGTAGGCTTTTGGGCTTACAGCCCGTAGTTTTTCTCATATCACTTTCTAACAGCATGGGATATGGACTTCACTCACTTCGTCAACATGAACTCGTAGGTGTGCTTTCACCCTGTATGTTTGAATTGAACATGGGTGACGCTACTGGGAAGACATAAAAATATATGGGCAACGAGCCTTGCGCCCGCTGCCCATATTTTGTAGCATTGAATGAAGCCTACTGCTTACTTCGTGATAACCATCTTCTGGCTCACCGTCTTACCATCCACCTGCATTGAAACGATGTACACACCGTTTGGCAGTTGAGCCTTGAGGCGATTCAGGTCTTCAGGCTGACGCACATTGGCCACACGTTCACCCGAAACGGTGTACACAACAGCCGGTCCATTCCAAGTTGCCGTCGTTACCCCTTGTATCTCGGTAGGCAAATTGCCGAATGAGGTTGCCGTGGTGTTCACCAACTTAAAGCGGTTGCTATCCACACCCGTATGGCGCATGGTGTAAGTATATGAGGTAACATCCTCACGCAAATCAACCAACTGACGAGTGGTGTAGTCTACCAACTTCAGATGCTCGTACTGTGGCAGGTTCTTCTTGCGGATGGTCAACGTGTACAACTCGTTGTCGCTACCCTCTACAGTAACTTGCTGCTGCGTGAGGTCGGCAGTTGCGTTCACCTGCATCTGTCCATCAACGGTTTGTACATACAGACTGGCTGGTGCATTGGTCAAAAGTTTGCGACCATCCCAACCACGGTCATAGCGATCGGTGGTGCCTTCAGCCTCAATGAGCCAAAGCACATCGCTGCTCTTGCTGCTCTCCAAAATCATCTGTACGGCTCCAGGCTCTGTCGTTGTGACCTCAAAAGGTTTTGCCATGGCTGCCCGTTCGTTCTTTACCACACTCTTGTAAGGAATAGTAACTGTAGCAGGAACATCACTCACCTTGGTTTCAGTATCGGTAAACTTCAGCAAGAAGCCCTGCATGGAAGGTATCGACTTGTAACCAATGGTTGCTGCCGAGTTCTTTGGAACAGACAGGTAGCCACCTGCTGCCACATTCAAATCTTGCGTTCCGTTGGTCGTCTTATTTTCATACCAGTTGTTGAAACTACCCGTATGATACACATACACCGTTGGATCAACTTCATTGGGGAAGCTAAGCTTGTCAATATCGATGGCAGCCGTGTAAGAGTTGGCAAAGATGTTTTGTCCCAATCCCCAGTGCTTCTCGCCCACGTTGGTTGAGGTTGATTTTGTCACCTCAGCAGCCTGGCGTGTCAACGTTAAAGTATGGTCGCACAAGTTCAACTTACCTGTCAAAGCATATACCTTCGGTGCGTCCTGTGTCAACTGATAGCCTACGAATGGCGACATCGTGTTGTCCTTAGCTATCCAGCTCCACTTTTGATAATACTGTTTTGTACTGTTCTTCGCCTCGGAATAGTATTGCAGGTAAGAGCCCTTGAATACAGGACTTGGCGTCATGTCCGTCACAGGAATACCAATCTGTTGCCATGTGTAAGGCTCTGCTATTAACGTGCGGCCGTAGGTTGGCGAGCCCTGAAGATTGTCCTTAGTCCTTATCTTGTCGGTGCCAATCTTCTGGCCACGTCCATAGAGTTCTACCGTTGCATATACCTCAGACTTGCATTGGTCGGCATACGAAACGGCAAACGAACCGCCAGCATCTGTTCCATTCTCGTCGGTCTTAATCACCAACTTCTTGGCATCACCTGGCTGATTGTAACCTACTAACGCAGTAGAAACCACCACACTACTCTTCTTCGATACTACAAGAGCCTTGTCCGACTGGTTCTCCAGTGTTCCGATGGTCAGCACCTTGCCCTCTGGCAATACGCAGTCATTCTTAGCAGCGCCTTTCTGTGCAGGATTCTTGGGATTGCCATTGTTTGCCTCGGTGGCAAATACCACGTCCTCACCATCTACTGGCACCTTGACTGTCCAGTTGTTTTGATTTTCAAACTTGGTGTCCTCATTACCTACCCATAGGTTTTTCTCCATTGGTCCCGTGCAGTCGCCAACAGTGATGATTACCTTACGTTCGCCACCAGAGCTGCCAGCACAATTAGGTATAGATTGTGCAAACATGGTACCTACGGTGAACTCATACGTACCTGCTTTGTCAAACGTAGCGTCTATGGCGTTGCCTGTACCCACCACAACTGTCTCGTCTGTGTCAAGGTTTTTGCGAGTCCAGGTCACATCATACATATAGGTAGACACGGGTATCTCCAAATGGTTGGGGGCCAAGCCCTGACCATAACATTTCTCTTCCCACTCTGCTTCTACTTCAGGAATTCCAACAGGAGAGATATAGACGTTTGACACCTGTGCAGGGCAGCCGCCACCATAATTATACTCTGCGGTTACCTGATACCATCCTTGTTCAAGTCCGCTGAACACACGAAGTGAAGCGTCTGCGCCCTTATCTTCAGTTATGTCCACTGTCTTAAGAGCTTCTCCCTCGGGAGTTACAATACCATTCTTCATAGTGGCTTTCTTGAGTTCGTAGTGCAATGGATAAGTTGCTTCAAGCCCACGTTTGATACCCACGCTGATAAGACCCGAGTTGGAATCTTCCAAATCGCACATCGCACCTTGCACCTCGAAAGCACCGTCGCCCTTGGTCGAAGGAAGTGGAACCTTGAATGACTTGATGGCATAAGTGTTCTTGCCGATATGTACGCCGGGAACATAAGGTATAAACTCACCCATCATCACAGAATACTTCTTTTCATATTCATTGCGTGGATGATGTATGTTTATAGCTATTTCAAAATTGCTCAACTCTTGGGGATCCAGTTCATGATGCTCTGCATACTGTCTTTCACCTACATTATATTTCCAGTCATCTCTACCTTGATAGTAATCCATATTCATCCAACCCGGACAGTCGCCAAGGTCAGGATGGAAAACACCAAAATCTAAAAGAACCTTGTTCTCACCACATCCGGCCTTAATCTTGAATCCATTTTTGTAGCCGTCGGTATTACATGGAATATACTTACGGACATTACCACGAGCAGTTTTGTCAATATTTAAGATAGCGGTGTTGGAAGCGTTCCCACAACGATCGTGCAATGTAATCTTGTACTCTCCTGCGGGCATATCGTAAAGCTCGAATCCTGACTTTATCTTGCCATCGTGATCTGTATATGATTTAGTTGGAACCATGTTTTTCAACACGATAGGAAAATTAAGCGTGTAATCATATTCCACGTCACTGAGGAACTCCGTAACCTTGTATGTACCGGTTGGAGCGCCATCAGCTCTCTCAATCGTGATGTCTGCGCTTGCGACAGGGGTCGTTGTATAGACAACTGTGCCACCTGTATATCCGTGAAGACCATAGTAACACTCAGGTATCAATTCATTGCCATCTATTGCCAGCGTATTTTGTTTGGGCGGTGCTACAACAGCCTCTTTGGAAAGTGCTACCGTGCTGCAACCGTCGTTATATACGATGCGGTAAGTGCCGGCACCATACTCGTTGAGGTCAAGGCTGCGACGCGGTGCGTTTTCAAACAAGTTCACACCATCGAGTGGCACATCGATGGGCAGTGTTTTCCAGCTGCCATCTCCTTGTTTCTGCTGAATTTGTGCCTTTGTTCCCGTTGGGAAGTAGTATTTGATAGTTGCACCGGTGATGGTGTAGCCTAATGAATAGTTCGAGCTGGTTACATTACAGTCATCATCGATTTCCACACTGGCAGCGGGTACCAGTTTCATAGACTCTGTACTAAAATGCTGACTTGCAGGTGCTCCAAAGTTGACTACTCTGGTAAGTGTACCATATATTTGTTTCATCTCTCTGGTACACAAGTCTTCATAACTCAGATACAAATAACTATAGGTAAAATCAGTGCCATTGTTGATAACCTTGAATGTCGGATATTTCGTGCTGCCGGAGAAATCACTCTTCTCGGCATCATACTCCAACCTGGCCACTGGGGTAGAAGACCCGTCATAGTTCAGTCGGGCCGATGTCTTGATCAGCTCTATCTGTTCTTGCTGTGCCTCCGTTGAGCCACCATAAACCTTAAAGCGAATATAATCATTAAATTGGCAATTACCCAGATACTCACGATAAAAAGCATAGGTATGTGCCACCTTTGGTCCACTGGCCGCTTCCATCTCTGCGTTAATCGTAGCTGCCGTTGTCGTAGAGGGGCATACGCCATTTTGCGTGTCTGACACTGTTACCTTCACCTTATCGCCTGGAGAGAGTTTTGTTACCTTCCAAGTACGGGCGGCAATAGCATCGGTACCTGAAGTCTGGGTTGTTACCGTCCCGTCTGCACTTGTGATTTCAGCCGTATAGTGGAAAGGGCCTAAACCATTTTTCACCGTTACCTCAACACTACCGTTGTTGCTGCCATTGATGGAACAATAGGGATCCGACTGGGTATAGGTCATGGTTGGCGAAACATACGTTTCGTTGATTTTCTTCACCTCTACCTGCCCAGCATACTTCTGTTTATTGTCGCTGGTGGTTAGGAAGAAAACATCGTATTTTCCTTCTGAAAGGTTATACCATGTTTTTGTCCACGTGTTGGAATCAGTCGGCGATTGCTGCAAATTGGCATCATCCAACTGCTGTACACCATTCACTGTGATGACGCTGGTGGGATCTCCCGGCTTTCGAAGTTGTGCCGAACCATTAGGCTTCTCGCTGTTGGTGCCTGTCACACTTAGCGTAACCGAACCTCCAGTAACTCCACAGCCAATGTCCATTTTATCTACTTTGTAGGTGTAGCTTTGGGCAAAAGCCGTCACGCCAAAGGTGAGCATCATGACGAGCATGAGCAGGCAGCGTTGCCATACTTGAGGTCTATATGACCTCGAAGAAGTAAAATTTTTCATTGCATTTTCTTTAAATCTTTTTTTCTGTTTCAAAACATACATACAGCATGGCAGCTATCAGTCGAGCCATCCAGTTTTCATGTCGAGCTCTTCCTCATCGAACGCTCCGTCCTTTGCACCAATCGGTTGCATACCCCCACCTTCTTCGCCACTAACTCCTGCATTGGGACCGACAATTTGCAGGGGAAGCAATAAGATGCTTGGCGTTACATAACTT
>URFI01000144.1 GCA_900547085.1 uncultured Prevotella sp. | reverse complement strand
GGACGGACATGCTATCCAGATGGCAAATGCCAAGATTGAGGAAATCAGGCAGGGCTTTGTTGATAGGCTCGGGCGCACACCCGATATCTTCAAACAGCAACTCTCCGACAGGTACAACCACCTTTTCAACTGTTTTGTGCGACCCAACTTTGACGGTACGCACCAGACGTTTCCCGACCTTGACCTCAGACGATTGAGCATTGCCGACTTTTACAAGAGTCAGAAGGATGCCGTGTGGATGCTCAAAACCAACGGTGGCGGCATCTGCGATCACGAGGTGGGAGCGGGCAAGACGCTTATCATGTGTACTTCCGATCGTTCAAAAAAAAAAGAAGGTCATGTTTATCATCGTTTAGATGTATTTTTCTTGTAGGTTTATGCTTTTTTTTATACCTTTACCACATCAAACAAAAAACAACTTAAACCTAATCATATTAAAAATGACAAAAAATCAACAAATCGTAGAGTGCGTCCCTAATTTTAGCGAGGGTCGCAACATGCATGTAATCAAGCAAATTACAGATGAGATTGAGCGCGTGAAGGGTGTCAAACTATTAGATGTAGACCCAGGTGAGGCTACCAATAGAACGGTGGTGACGTTTGTCGGTTCGCCCGATAATGTATTAGAAGCTGCATTCCAAGCCGTGAAAAAGGCAGCCCAGCTCATTGATATGCGCAATCACCATGGAGCGCATCCACGAATGGGTGCCACAGACGTTTGTCCACTTATCCCAGTGGCTGGCATTACATTGGAAGAATGTGCAAAACTCGCACAGCAGTTGGCAGAGCGAATCGCCAACGAACTCAACGTACCTTGTTATTGTTATGAGGCTGCAGCACGGACGCCCGAGCGTAAGAACTTGGCTGTTTGTCGTGCAGGAGAATACGAGGCGCTGCCAGAGAAGATGAATGACCCTGCTAAGGCACCCGACTTTGGGGCTCGCCCCTTTGACGAAGGTGTGGCACGCACAGGATGTACTGCCGTTGGCGCACGTGACTTTCTGATTGCTACCAACTTCAACCTCAATACAACCTCTACACGTCGCGCCAATGCCATTGCCTTTGACGTGCGCGAGAAGGGACGCCCACGCCGAGAGGGCAACTCTCCTGTGGGTAAGCCCATGAAGGATGAGCATGGCAAAACCATCATGATACCGGGTACCTTGAAAGGAACAAAGGCGATAGGGTGGTATATTGACGAATACGCCATTGCGCAAGTGTCCATGAATATCACGGATATCAACGCCACTCCATTGCACGTTGCCTTTGATGAGGTTTGCCGTTGTGCGCAGAACCGAGGCATTCGTGTCACGGGAACAGAGATAGTAGGACTGGTTCCTAAGCGTACATTGATAGATGCAGGCAAGTACTTCTTGCGGAAACAGAACCGATCTACTGGTATTCCAGAAGAGGATATCTTGACCATCGCTATCAAGTCGTTGGGATTAGACGACCTCAAACCATTCAATCCTCGTGAGAAGGTCATTGAATACCTGTTGGAGGACGATAACAAGAAAGCCAAACTGATAGACCTTACCGTGAAGGAGTTTGCCGACGAGACTTCGCGTGAGTCTCCCGCTCCCGGTGGTGGAACCATCTCCGCTTATATGGGTGCATTAGGTGCTACCTTAGGAACGATGGTTGCCAACCTGTCAAGTCACAAGGCAGGATGGGATGATCGCTGGGAAGAGTTCAGTAACTGGGCAGACAAAGGACAGGAAATCAAGGTAGAGCTGATGCACCTTGTCGACGAGGATACCGAGGCTTTCAACCGCATCATGGCTGCTTTTGGCTTGCCCAAGAAGACGGACGAGGACAAAGCTGCCCGTTCCGCAGCAATTCAGGAAGCTACCCTTTATGCCACACAGGTACCTCTTCACACCATGAAGGCTGCCTATAAAGTGTTCGAGCTCTGTAAGGCGATGGCACAAGAAGGCAACCCCAACAGCGTTTCGGATGCTGGCGTGGGCGTGTTGGCTGCCCGTGCTGCCGTTTTGGGAGCTGGTCTCAATGTCAAGATTAACGCCTCAGGACTGAAAAATCGCGAGGTAGCAGATCAGTTGGTGGGCGAGGCTAACCAACTCATTGAAAAGGCAAACCAAGCCGAAGTAGAGATAATGAAAATAGTAGAAAGTAAATTATAAGACCTTAAAGATAAAGAAAATGACGCACGAAGAATTCATGGCGGACATTCGGGCAGGTATTCCTAATACCTTACCCGATCCACAACCGTATGACCATACGGTGAACCATGCACCTAAGAGAAAAGACATTCTTACACCAGAAGAAAAGAAGTTGGCATTGCGCAACGCACTGCGTTACTTCCCAAAGAAGTTTCATGCCACATTGGCACCAGAGTTTTTGGACGAGTTGAAGACTTATGGACGTATCTATATGTATCGCTTCCGTCCTACGTATGATATGTACGCTCGTCCCATTGACGAATATCCACACAAATGTAAGCAGGCTGCCGCTATCATGATGATGATACAAAACAACTTGGATAGGGCAGTAGCGCAACATCCACACGAACTGATTACCTACGGAGGCAACGGCGCCGTGTTCCAAAACTGGGCGCAGTATCGACTTGTGATGAAGTATCTCAGCGAGATGACAGACGAGCAGACATTGGTGATGTACTCTGGTCATCCGCTTGGTTTGTTCCCTTCGCATAAGGATGCACCACGGGTGGTGGTGACGAACGGTATGGTGATTCCCAATTACTCTAAGCAGGACGATTGGGAGAGAGACAATGCACTCGGTGTGAGTCAGTACGGACAGATGACCGCAGGCTCGTATATGTATATTGGTCCACAGGGAATTGTGCATGGCACTACCATTACTGTGCTCAATGCAGCACGCAAGGTTGGTGGCGACAACATGAAACTGTTTGTCACGGCAGGGCTTGGTGGCATGTCGGGCGCGCAACCAAAGGCTGGCAACATCGCTGGCGTAGTGAGTGTGACTGCTGAAATCAACCCCTTGGCTGCTAACAAACGTTACGAACAAGGATGGGTAGATGAGCTACACGACAACCTTGACGAACTGATACCTGCTATCCGAAAAGCTGTCGAAGAGAAGCGTGTGGTGTCCATGGCATATGTGGGTAACATCGTTGACCTGTGGGAACGCCTTGCCGAAGAGAACATTCGTGTAGACTTGGGTAGCGACCAAACATCTTTGCACAACCCTTGGGCAGGTGGTTATTATCCAGTAGGCATGAGCTTGGAGGAGTCTAATCGCATGATGGCAGAAGCTCCCGAGCAGTTCAAGGAAAAGGTTCGGGCGTCATTGCGCCGTCAGGTAGACGCCATCAACAAGCTCACCGCAAAGGGAATGTACTTCTTCGATTACGGCAATGCCTTCCTCTTGGAGGCAAGTCGTGCAGGTGCTGACATCCTTCGCGAGGACGGTAAGTTCCGTTATCCTTCGTATGTGCAGGATATCATGGGACCGATGTTCTTCGATTATGGTTTCGGTCCATTCCGTTGGGTATGCTCATCGTGCGACCCGAAGGATTTGGAGGTGACCGACCGCTTGGCAACTGAGGTGCTGGAAGAAATGAGGAAAACTGCCACAAAAGATATTATCGGTCAGTTGGATGACAACATCCACTGGATTAAGGAAGCTGGCAAGAATCATTTGGTTGTAGGCTCTCAGGCGCGTATCCTCTATGCAGACAGTGTGGGCAGAACCAAGATTGCGTTGGCATTCAACGAGGCAGTGCGCAAAGGCGAAATCAGTCAGCCCGTTGTCCTTGGTCGTGATCATCACGATGTCTCTGGTACGGACTCTCCTTTCCGTGAAACCAGTAATATCTACGACGGTTCGCAATTCTGTGCCGACATGGCGATTCAAAATGTCATCGGCGATGCTTTCCGTGGTGCCACATGGGTGTCCATTCACAACGGTGGCGGCGTAGGCTGGGGCGAAGTCATCAATGGAGGCTTCGGTATGGTGGTTGATGGCAGCGAAGATGCAAATCGCCACATCCGCGAGATGCTTCTGTGGGATGTCAACAACGGTATCGCACGTCGTAGCTGGGCTCGCAACAAGGGTTCTATCGATGCCATTAAGCGTGAAATGGAACGCACTCCCGGCTTGAAGGTAACCTTACCCAACTTCGTGGATGATAGCGAAATAGAGAAACTTAACTTCTAAATCAACGCCAAGTCGCAATGCTTCACGCTAAACACTTCTTTGAGCGAGAGGCGTTGCGACTTGGCACATTAACAATCACACTATGATACACAAAATTAGCGCAGCACACCTCACGATTGAGGAGGTGGGAGCGATTTTAGAAAACCATGCTACTTTAGAATTATCTGATGACGCACGTCAACGAATTGTGCGCTGTCGCAAATATTTAGACAAGAAAATTGCCGAGTCGGACGTTCCTATCTATGGCGTTACCACAGGCTTCGGTTCATTGTGCAACGTGTCGGTAGACAAAGATAGGTTGGCTCAGTTGCAAGTAAACCTCATTATGTCGCACGCTTGTGGCGTGGGCAGCAGGGTGCCAAATGACATTGTAAAGATTATGCTCTTCCTCAAAGCGCAGTCTTTGAGTTATGGCTATTCTGGCTGTCAGGTAGAGACAGTTGAGCGATTGCTCGACTTCTTCAACAATGATATTTATCCCGTGGTCTATACGCAAGGCTCACTGGGCGCATCGGGCGACCTTGTTCCGTTGGCTCATCTTTGCTTGCCATTGTTAGGAAAGGGCGAGGTAGAGTATAAAGGTGAACGAATGAGCGGCAAGGCGCTATTGCAAAAGATGAACTGGGAACCCATACAGTTGGCTTCCAAAGAAGGACTTGCTCTGCTCAACGGTACGCAAAACATGAATGCTTATGCCGTTTGGGCAGTGTTGCAGAGCGAGCGTCTCTGTGATTGGGCAGACAAGATTGGCGTAATGTCATTGGAAGCCTACGACGGACGTATCGAACCGTTCACGCATGCCGTGCATGCTGTCCGTCCACACAAGGGACAGATAGACACCGCTGCACATATTCGGGAGCTGTTAGAGGGCAGTGAACTCATCAAGCAACCCAAGGTGAACGTGCAAGATCCCTATTCGTTCCGTTGTATGCCACAGGTGCATGGCGCATCGAAAGACACGTTGGCTTATGTGCGATCGGTCATGGAAATAGAGTTGAATGCGGCAACCGACAACCCAACAGTTTGTCCTGACGACGATTTGGTGATCTCTGCAGGCAACTTCCATGGCGAGCCTATCGCCCAACCTATGGACTTTTTGGCAATTGCCCTGTGCGAATTGAGCAACATCTCCGAGCGACGAATTTATAAGTTGATTTCGGTACGCGCAATCTGCCCAGTTTCTTGGTGGCAAAGCCCGGTCTTAACAGTGGGTTCATGATACCGCAATATGCCGCTGCATCTATTGTCAGTCAAAGCAAGATGTACAGCACGCCAGCTTCGGTCGACAGCATTCCGTCGTCACAGGGGCAGGAAGACCATGTAAGTATGGGTGCCAATGCAGCCACAAAGTTGTATCAGGTAGTGCTCAACACCGAGCGAGTGCTGGCTATCGAGCTGTTCAATGCAGCCCAAGCACTC
>URFI01000143.1 GCA_900547085.1 uncultured Prevotella sp. | reverse complement strand
CAGTACCACGAATTCGTATCTTCACCGGTGCGCCCGGTGCGCCCGAACTGCTTACCGTAGACAGTCCGGCTATCTGTCCTGCCAAGGCTTGGTCGATGTTCTTCACCGCTCCAACGGCCTTGTCAGAGATGTCAACGGTAGTGACTGCCGCCGTCAACTTGCGTCTGTCAATGCGCTGGTAACCCGTCACCACCACCTCGTTGATGGAATGTGCGTCGGGCATCAACACGATTTCATAATGATTGACACCCGCCTTCAACTTAATGGTTTGCGTGGTATAGCCAATATAACTAACGGTTATCTCCTTTGTTGACTTATCAACAGGTAGCTTAAACTTACCTTCATAGTCGGTAATGGTACCGCTACTCACCTTACCACTACCCTTGCTGATGGTGGCTCCAATGAGCGGTTCGTCCTTGAGGTCACCGTCTTTCACGGTTCCAGTGATGATTCTTTCTTGTGCGAACCCTTGCAAGGCGCATAGCACAAGAAGGAGTATTGTATAGATTTTCTTCATCTTGATTGTGTTATGATTCTTATTTTGTTAGGCCCAAGCCTGTCTGTATGCGCAAAATCATGTCCTCGTAGTGAAGGCGTGCCGCCAAGTTGGCACCACGCATGCGAGTTTTCAACAGCTTCATCACACGAATCATCTCGCCACGCTTCAGGCTCAAGGCATCACTGTTGCGGCTCACCTGTCCATTGGTGAGCATGACTTTCCTGGACTTACTGCTCAAATAATTGTCAAGTTCGCAGGCCAAATGCCGCTGAGCATCTGCGAACATGTCGCCTTCATACAGTTTTTTGTTAATTTTCACTCCTTCATTTTCAGCAGCCGCAGTAATCAAAGCGTCAATAAAACTCTTCTGAAGACTGCGCTCCAACAAATCGGGTGACTTGCCCGAAAGAGTAGATTTGAAGATGTGGCGGTGTAACATATCCATGAAAGTGGCTGCGGTGAAGGCCGCCTTACCATTTTCATATTCGTTTTCATACATGCGGATGATGCGCTCATTGTTCAGCAAATCCCACAGAATATAGTTCTGTTGATTTTTCAACATGTAGTTGGGCTGTTGCTCTTCAACACCCAATGGCGTCTTACGCTGTATGTAAGTAAGCTTGGAAAGCGGGGTGTCAAACAGCCATTTGGGATGGGTCAGCACCTCATCCAGCAAGAATTGTAAGGCCTCACGCTGCTTGTTTTTCTCGACAAAGTGGAACGATGTCTGCCCGTCACCAACCGTTAGATTCTCCAAGTACATGCCGCCCACATTGGTCATGACATGATACAGGTACAGACTCCATTGATAAATCACCGCCGAATAAAGGTTGGAAGCCTCATCGTAGTCTTGCCCAG
Source organism: uncultured Prevotella sp. (assembly GCA_900547085.1). Lineage (GTDB taxonomy): Bacteria > Bacteroidota > Bacteroidia > Bacteroidales > Bacteroidaceae > Prevotella. The sequence continues at coordinate 4,249 of URFI01000143.1, read as the reverse complement.
GTTCGCCGGTGGTGGTCCACTTGACGATGTTGGGCATGATGCGCTTGAGGTTGGCAATGCCATACCGAGCCGATTTCACAGCATCATCACCCAAATCTTCGCTCAATGCACGAGGGTCAATGGCTGTTCGTTGCGACTGCGCCTCCATATATTTGTACAACTTGCCCGTATGTTTTTTCAAGAAATCGTTTAGCTTTTTCTTCTCATTGGTTCCCTTTGGATACCAGCGATAGGCCCACTCAATGGCCATGAGGTCGTAAGGACCGATATTGGGTGACATCACTTTCACCCCATCACCCGGTTGGGCAACATAGTTAAAGCGAGCATAGTCCATGATGGACGCCGACGTTCCGCCCATTCGCGCGGTAAAACTTGCCGACCGAAGGGAGTCGGTAGGATAAGCGTTAGACGCAATCATGTTATGACGAAGACCCAAAGAGTGGCCCACCTCATGGCACGCCACGAAGCGCACCGCGTCGCCAATAAGTTCTTCGGGCAGTCGCAAAGAGCGTGCTTCGGGGTTCTGTGCACCCGTCTGCACCATGATCCACTCGCTGATGAGCGACTGCACATTGTGCCACCAGATGATGTCTGCCTCTAATATCTCACCCGTTCGGGGGTCGATGACCGATGGTCCCATGGCGTTGGCCTTGGTTGATGCGGAATAGGTCAGCACCGAATAGCCCATGTCATCGCCCACCTGAGCCAGACTATCTGTATAATCGAACACCTGCACCGCATTCTTAAAGCCGGCTCGTTCGAAAGCTTTATTCCAGTCGGTCATACCTTTCTTTATATAGGGGCGCAAATGTTTGGGTACGGCCTGGTCGATATAAAAAACGATGGGGGTTTGCGGTTCTACCAGTTCACCGCGCATATAAGCGGCGGTATCGGAAGGAACAAGCCGCCAACGCGTCACATAGTGCTTATGCTCTACTTTGTGCTGATAGTCGTCGTAACGAAGGTTTGACGTGGTAAAGAAGCCCACACGGGCATCTTCCTCACGTCCTTGCATGGGATATTGGGGCAAGAGAGAGAGCGAAGAACTTACCACCACCGTGACATTCACCTTACTGTTGCCCTCGTGAACCGTAGTAGTTAACTCTGATGTGGCTGTCACATTGTTCTTAAATGCCTTGACATCGAGTATGCGCGACAAGTCTGTAGTGGGGCTGGTGCCCAGATTAATGTTGTTGAACACGTCGTTCAAGCAGTTCTCCTTGCCGTTGTACAAGTCGTTCACTTTCACGATAAGGGTGGAAGAGTCACTTGGTACAGCCTCAATCTTCAAGCTAGCGATGATGGGATCAATGTAATTATCCTTCACCGACCGTGCCATGGCTGCATAAATGGGCACTTCGGGCGTGATGCGTTGTTGGCGCACAATGAGTCGTTTCTGCTTCTTCGCCCACTCAAACCGCACGGTTTGATTCTCGTAGTTGATGCCTTTGTTCACCCCCGACTCATTCAATTCAGAGGGAACCTGCTGCAATCGGTTCACCACCAGGAACTCTCTTCCCATCAACTTGGTGGGAATCTCGTAATAAATGGTATCACCTTTCTTGATTACATTAAAGACACCCTTCATCTCAACCGAGTCGCGTCCCGTGAAACGTTTATAGGTTGAAATGGGTTTCTCTACCGGTTTCTTCTTTTTTGAGAATGGCCAAATATGACAGGCTGCACGCATTTCCACGGGCGTGGCTGATAACATGAAACCTGCACAGATGACTAAGAATAATGATTTATCTTTATGACGAAAAAATCTTTTAAGCATTAATTTGATAATTATTAAACAAAAAATGAATTGAGAAACTGCTATTCTATTCGCAAACTGCCTATTTACAGCTTTCGTTTTATCTCAAACTTTCTGCTTGCAAAATTAAGCTTTTTCTGTCACAATGCCAAGATTATTAACCATAAAGAAATCTTTTCTTATATTTTCATGAGATAAATCTACAGTTACTTGATGACATCCACTCGCCAAGTAATGCCAAGGTCAAGAATAGAATGTTTATCTTGCAGGTAGCCAGCAGGATTGGTATTCTTACCAAAGCAGTAACTATAATTGGCATGTAGACGCACTTTCTTATTTTTTAGTGGATAGTATTCTAATCCAGCACCAACGCGTGTGATTTCGGTTCCTTCATACAAAGCCAGGTCAGCGCGAGGCTTGGATTGCTCGGCTTTCTGTTGATTGGGTTCATCCAAGGGAGCAGATGCCTCGGGATTGGTGTCTACGCCTGCATGATTCACGTCGTAACTTGCCTTAGCCCAAAGATTTACCTGTGGTGTAGGCTGGTAATCAACACGAGCAGTCATGGAGCAATCCTTGAAAAGGAATGTCTGTCCCGTGGTGGCACGGTTCATATAATCCACGCCTATTTGCAGATTGTTTGCCACATCGAAACGATTACCAAAAGAAAGGTAGTTGATAAATTTCCCAGGCGCATACTCCATAAAGTTGACCGACCAATCGGTGTGTAAGATACCATGGTTTCCATACCATATCAGGTTGTAGGCATACATCTCGGAAGATATGCCACTATTTTGTTTATACACCTTTTGAAACGGACTTTCCACCATTTGCAAGAAGAATTGGTCTTTTTGATTTGTGGTTTGATAACCCAACCACAGTCCCCACTCGTAGCAGGGAAAGTTGTAACAGAATTCAAAGAGTTGAAAACAATCGATAGGGGCTGGATCGAACTCCCACGGTCCACATAGCACCGCCCACTTACCACCAGAGAGTGTCCAATTTTGGTTTGCGTGGTAAGTAAGGAAGAGCCAGTCGGTAGCATCAAAGAATGTATATTCCTTGTTAATACCATTCAGTCGTTGCCGATATTTAAAAGAGAACTTCGGTGAGATGTTGCCATTGATAATAAGGTTGAAAATGTTTCCCTTAAAACCTGTCTTATCATTGTTTTTCACACCATCAATCGATTCACGTTGGTAGTCGGCTCGTGCTTCAACAGACAGATTTACATGCCGTGACTCTTGCGCATAGAGCCCCATAGCATAGAAGGTCAGTAAAAGCAGATATATCTTTAATTTCATAGTAGATTTGAATTTTACTTCATGTTTTCACAGCAGCAACTGTCATGCTTCTTTTCAACAAAGACATGACGGTATCAATAATTGCTCGTTCGCAACAGTCCTTTCTTATTCCACAGACCATATACTTCACTCACGGTATCAGAAGTAATAAATGTTTTAAGTCTTTCTTTACTCATGAAATCAATCAAAGTAGAGAATTCATCTTTTGTCAACACAATTTCCAACTGTATTTGCTTCTCATTTGAGTAGCCGCCAATCACCTCGTGCAGGGTCACACCACGATGAATGGTATGAACGACAAAATCCACTATTTTCTGGTAATCTTTGGAGATGATATACACACGAGTTTTCGAATTGATGTCCGACATGAAATGATTCAGAATCAAACCATTGAGCCATGTTCCAATCAAACCAATAATCACTAAACTGACAGGATTGATAGCAAAAGCCGTACAACAAATAGCACCTCCTGCTAACATCACGGCAGTACCGAGCTTAACATGGAGATACTTGTTGAAAATCTTTGCAAGAATATCCAGTCCACCAGTAGAAGCATTGATACTGAACAAAATACTTTGAGAGGCACTCAGGATGAGAACGAAGCAGAGAAGGTCAAACCAAGGATTGGCAACGGCTTCTCCGGCAACATAAGTGGTGAAGAGAGAATCATTCATAGGAACGATAGAACCGAGAAAGTCTATCATGGGTCCTAATATCAACGCAGTATAAACGGTCTTGGCACCAAACTCGTTACCAATGAGCAGAAACGAAAGCACCAACAATATTGCATTAATGATAAATATCATCGTGCCCACAGACACAAAAGGCAGCAACTTGGCAAGTACCAAGGACAAACCCGTAATAGAGCCTACAATGAGTTTACTGGGTATCAAGAAAAAGTACACACCCATGGCAGCTACAAACATTCCCACCGTCATGATGACTAATTCTACCCAAAACTGACGAGTACTGATAATCCGTTTGATCATACTCGGCGCATTTTGTAACTTCTCAACGAAAGTCATTTCACTTTCCTGCTTATTATTCATATTATTTAAATTTAAAGGTTTCAGGTTAACTACGAGTACCACTGTTGTTCCCACTCGTTCCGTGTTTCTCAGCTGCCCTCTTTCGAATTATAAGCGACAACGATTATTAAAACTGTGCAAATTTAGTGTATTTTTATCAA
>URFI01000142.1 GCA_900547085.1 uncultured Prevotella sp. | reverse complement strand
ATCACGCCCATCAGGTTGATGAAATGAAGCATTACTTGCAAATTTCTCACCAAGTGATGAAAGTAATCGATCAATTGCGAGACAATACTTTATTTAATAATTAGAATCTTTGGGCCGTCTCAGAAAAATATCTACAAGGCATGAAACAGAAAAGTTTGACAGAGAGTGAATATCGCCGACGCATCAAGGAACTGGAAGAAGCACTTGAATATGAGCGACTTCGCAATTACGCCTACGAGAAACTCATCGAGATTACCGAAAAAGAAGAAGGTATCACGATTTTGAAAAAAGGCGATAAGCCGAATACGAAATAGCACTAACTATATTATTCGTTTGCCCCTTGTGTCCAAACTCATTGAGTTTGGTCTCCAATCTCAATGGGTTTGCCCTTCAATGTCAATGGGTTTGGGGGATAAAGTCATAGAGATTGATTTTTAAACTTAAATCTCTGTCATCACTCTAGATTTTTACATGCCGGGTAGACCATATTTTATTGGAAATAAGTTAACTTTTCTTATTGAAATGATGTCTTTTTTAGACGCAAATCATACCCACTCATCCAACCCGTTATACATTGTCATGAATGCTGACAATCCATTCGCCAAAAACACGGCAGTTTTGTTCATTTCTACTAAACAGCATTTTCTTCACACCAAATATAAGTACTTAGGTATCTTCTTTATGCGCCAATATTAATCATTTTCACGCACACCCGATGGTGAATGTCGGAAAAAACTTTTTTTATCGTAAAATCTTATCAAATTTTTATTGAAAAACTTGATGAAATGAAAAAATATGCATATATTTGCAAAAGAAAGAACAGTTTCGGATTTTTTTAATTTGGGTGATATGGCAAAATACAACATTGTTAAGAAAAAGGAAAAGGATGCCGCTTATCGTTCCCTAGTCAGTCCTGAGTTAATGGATGAGCTGAAGGAAAAAATATTAGATGTTATTCTCATCCAAAAGAAATACAAGGATAAGAATTATTCGGCAAAGAAACTGGCAGAGGACTTGGGCACCAACACGCGGTATATTTCTGCCGTCGTCAATGTGCGTTTCCACATGAACTACACATCATTTGTCAACAAGTATCGTATTGAAGAGGCTATGGCCTTGCTGACCGACAAGAGGTATCAAGATTTGAATATGGAACAAATATCAGATATGGTGGGCTTTTCGAATCGGCAATCGTTCTACGCTTCTTTTTACAAGTTGAATGGTTGCACGCCCCGCGATTACAAGATGCAGCACTTGGCCATGCTTCCAGCAGATGCATTGCCTCCGAAGAAAGGAAAAAAGAATTCTAGTTCGAAGAAGAAAAAGAAGTAATAATCCTATTGTCGCTGAATGACACATGAATTTAAATATTCAGACGAGCGATTTGCTGATTTGCAAATGCTGAGGTATCGTCTGAAAGGGTTTGAGAACTTGACGCTCAAACAAAAGATTTACATCTATTTTTTGGCAAAGGCCACATTGGCGGGAAGAGATATCACGACCGACCAGTTTGGTAAGTATAACTTGATGATAAGAAAGGTGCTTGAGGCAGTTTATGAGGAATATGCTGGCTCGAGGGATAGTAATGACTTCAAGAATTTGGATATTTATCTGAAGAGGATATGGTTTTCTAATGGCATCTATCATCATTACGGCAGTGAAAAGATGATTCCTGGGTTTTCGGAAGGCTTTTTTAGAAAAGTAGTGTCCGGGATAAATGCCTCACGCCTGCCATTGTCACCCCGTCAAACGGTGCAAGAACTGCTTGATGAGCTTGTTCCGGTGATGTTCGACCCCAACATCTTGCCCAAGCGTGTGAACAAGACCGATGGAGAAGACTTAGTATTGACATCGGCTTGTAATTATTATGAAGGCGTTAGTCAAAAGGAAGTTGAACGCTTTTACACTGCCCAGAAACAGCCTCATGATAATGAGCCTGTTTCTTATGGACTGAATACCAAGTTGGTGAAAGAGGATGGCGTCAGAGATACCATACACGACCAATTGCCTGTACCAAAAGGAGTTGAAACGAATAGTTTATTGGTTGGGCAAGGCACGAGAATTTGCCGAAAACGAACAGCAAAAGAAGATTATCTCGCTGTTGATACGATATTATGAAACGGGCGACTTGAAGTTGTTCAACGAATACTCCATAGAGTGGTTGAAGGAACAAGATGGACAAGTAGACTTCATCAATGGCTTCATAGAGGTTTACGGCGATCCGTTGGGATTGAAAGGCTCATGGGAAGGGCTTGTAGAATACAAGGATTTAGAGGCTACCAAGCGCACCCAACTCATCAGTAAAAATGCACAATGGTTCGAAGACCACTCACCGGTAAAACAGCGTTTCAAGAAAGAAAAGGTGCAGGGTGTGACTGCTCATGTCATCTGTGCGGCCATGTTGGGTGGCGATGAATATCCATCGTCGGCTATAGGTATCAACCTGCCGAACGCAGAATGGATTCGAGCCAGGTATGGTTCTAAGAGCGTCACAATCGGAAATCTCACGGAAGCTTACAATCATGTGGGCAGAGGCAATGGTCTGCATGAGGAGTTTGTGATTGATGACGAAACGCTGGGGTTGATTAATCGTTATGGAGATCTTTGTGATGATTTGCATACTGATCTGCATGAATGCTTAGGACATGGCAGTGGACGGTTGTTACCGGGTGTCGACGGTGATGCTTTGGGCGCTTATGGTGATACCATTGAGGAAGCCAGAGCCGACTTGTTTGGACTTTATTACATCGCAGACGAGAAGCTCATTGAGTTGGGATTGATGCCAAACGCAGATGCGTACAAATCTCAATACTATACCTACATGATGAATGGCCTGTTGACACAGATGGTCAGAATCAAGGAGGGTCATCAAATAGAGGAAGCTCACATGCGTAATCGCGCTCTCATTGCGCGATGGGTGTTGGCGCATGCCGACGGTGAGGTGGTGATAATAGAAAAGCAGGGCGTTGCTGGCGATAATGCTGTTCGTCATTTCGTTCAAATCAACGATTATCAAAAGTTGAGACAGCTGTTTGCCAAGCTGCTGGCAGAGATTCAGCGTATCAAGAGCGAAGGTGACTTTGAAGCCGCAAGAGCCATCGTTGAAAGATACGCCATTGACATAGATGAAGATTTGCACAGAGAGGTGTTAAGTCGTTATCAAAAACTGAATATCGCACCCTACAAAGGATTTATCAATCCCTGGATGAAGCTTCAGTACGATGACCAGGGTAACATCGTTGACATACAACTTGATTATACGGAATCGTATGCTCATCAAATGATGAGATATTCTAAAACAGCAGAATCGGATGAATGGAAATATTAACGAAACGGTAAGGGAAATCAAACGTTCATTTAGATTGTTGATGAACGGCGTTGCCTCACAGTCCATGCGCCAGAAGGGGGTGGAATATAAAATTAACTGGGGGGTGTCGCTGCCTGACTTGCAAAAAATGGCACTACAGTATGGTAAGAATCATGAACTCGCCGTAGCGTTGTGGCAAGAGAATATCCGTGAATGCAAGATTCTGGCGACTCTCATCATGCCTCCCGAAGAAATGGATAAGACACTTGCAGAGCAATGGGTAGGGGATATCAATTCGCAGGACTTGGCTGAAATGGCATGTTTTAATTTGTTCCAACACTTACATCATGCGGCTGATTTGTCTTACCAATTGATGAAATCCGACCGAGAGATTGAGCAGATGTGTGGTTATCTCATTCTATCGAGGCTCTTCATGAAGGGAGAAAATCCTCACGGAAATAGAATTGATGAATTCTTGGATGAAGTGGCCCTTGCGCTCAATAGTGAGAACATGGGCGTTCGCCATGCCGCGTTGAATTGCGTGAATAAATTCGCAGAGCTTGGTGAAGATTTTTGTAACATGGCCGAAGAGAGGTTGAATTTACAATTGTGAAGATTTATATAGCCATACATTACCTATATTTAAAGGAAATATTGTAACTTTGTAGAGTTATAATTTTCGGGAAATGAAAAAAGATATCAGAAATGCTGTTAAACAGCTTCTAGATGATTATCTTGTAACAAACAACCTTCGAAGAACGCCAGAGAGGTATGCAATCCTTGATGCTGTTTATAGCATCAGGGGACATTTCTCTTTGGAGGAGTTGGATAAATATCTCGTCGAACATAACTTTAGGGTTAGTAGGGCTACCCTCTATAACAATTTAAGATTATTTAGAAAACTGCGATTGGTGATTTGTCATCGCCTGCAAGGAGGCACGGTGTATGAGTCGAGCTATGACAATAAAAATCATTGCCATCAGATTTGTACGGTTTGTGGCAAAGTGTCGGAGGTTAACTCCCCAGCAATTGTCGAGGCTGTGAATGAAACCAAGTTGAGAAGATTCAAGAAAGATGGATTCTCATTGTATATCTATGGGGTTTGCAGTACATGTCAAACGCTGATAACACGCAAGAAAATGAATAAAGAAAAAACTAAATACATACGATAAAATGAATAAAGGTAAAGTAGATGTCCTGCTAGGTTTGCAGTGGGGTGACGAAGGAAAAGGCAAAGTGGTCGACGTACTTACGCCAAAATATGATGTTGTTGCCAGGTTTCAAGGGGGACCAAATGCAGGCCATACATTGGAGTTTGAGGGCCAAAAATATGTTCTTCGTAGCATTCCTTCTGGCATCTTTCAAGGTGGAAAAATTAATATTATCGGCAATGGAGTAGTGCTCGCACCGGATCTTTTCATGGACGAAGCTCAGGAACTGGAGAAGAGTGGCCATGAATTGCAAAGCCGTATTCATATCTCAAAGAAGGCTCATCTTATCATGCCTACGCATAGAGTGTTGGATAGGGCCTACGAAGCCGCACGAGGAAAGGGCAAAGTTGGAACAACAGGCAAAGGCATTGGTCCGACATACACTGACAAAACGTCGAGAAACGGTTTGCGGGTAGGAGACATCCTCGATAACTTTCAGGAAAAATACGAAGTTCATAAGGCGCGTCATTTGGACATGTTGAAGTCACTTCACTTTACAGATTTCGATTTGGAAGATGCGGAAAAACATTGGATGGAAGGTGTAGAGTACCTCAAACAATTCAATATTGTTGACAGTGAACATGAAATCAATCATCTTCTTCGTGAACAGAAAAGCATCTTGTGCGAAGGTGCACAGGGTACAATGCTGGATATTGATTTCGGTAGTTACCCGTTTGTAACGTCTTCAAACACCATTTGTGCCGGAGCATGTATCGGACTGGGCCTTGGTCCCAACAAGATAGGAAACGTCTATGGCATCATGAAGGCTTATTGTACACGTGTAGGATCAGGTCCCTTTCCAACCGAATTGTTCGACGAGGATGGCAAGAAACTTCGTGACATCGGTCATGAATATGGTGCTGTAACAGGTAGAGAGCGTCGTTGTGGCTGGGTAGATTTGGTTCAATTACGCTATTCTATCATGGTTAACGGTGTGACTCACCTTATTTTGATGAAGAGTGATGTGCTGGATCAATTCAAGACAATTAAAGCATGTGTTGGTTATGAACTGAAGGATGGCACACAGACGAAGGAACTTCCTTACGACCTGGAAGGCATAAAGCCTATTTACCAAGAGCTGCAAGGCTGGCACACTGACTTGTCAAAAATGACCAACGAGGAAGAATTTCCACAG
>URFI01000141.1 GCA_900547085.1 uncultured Prevotella sp. | reverse complement strand
CCATAGGCCAGGAAGTCGTCAATGAAAACCACCTTGTCGTTGGGTGTCAGATAATCCTTGCTGATAACGACGTTGTATTCGCGCTGTTTGGTGAATGAGAAGACCGTGGTGGACAGGATGTTGTCCATCGTTGACGGTTTTTTCTTCTTGGCAAATACCACCGGAAGGTCCAAAAGTAACCCCATAACGATGGCGGGAGCAATGCCCGAGGCTTCGATGGTCAAGATTTTGTTGATTTCCGTTGAGGCGTAACGCTTGATGAATTCGATGGCGATGGCTTTCATGAGGTTGGGATCCATCTGGTGGTTGATAAATTTATCTACTTTCAATATGCCACCAGGATAGCATTTGCCATCTTTTAGAATGCGGTCTATTAATGTCTTCATCTTTTGCATTATTTAAATAATGCATGCAAATTTACGAAAAAGATGTAAGTGCAGAAAGATGACAAGCTATTTTTTCTTGCCGCTTGTGCCATGCTTCATTTGGTGCTGTCGGTTGGTAAAGTGATGTCAGTTGATTGGCCTAATTGTTGTTTGCAGCCGTTGATCATGTTTTCAATCTGTACCATACGGTATTTCAACCCTGGCTTGTACCCGTAATGACGATAGTAGGAGCGTGCGCTTTCAAAATACTCAAGTGCGTTTTCCCAATCCTTCTTGAACAAATAACAGAACCCAAGACGGTAGAAGGCATCGGCTTTTTCGTTGTCATGGCACACGTTCAGCATCTTTTCATAGCATGGGATGGCTGCTTGGTATTGTTTTAATTGAAAGTGACTTTCAGCGTTGGTATAATAATAGACTGATTGTTCGTGAGGTGCGAAGACGGTGATACTCGGCATAACCGAGTCCAGATACAGGCATGCCTGCTCGTATTTCCATAGATGATAATAGCACACGCCGATGTAAGCCTTGTATCTTTGGTTGAGAAGGTATTCCTGGTCAAGCTTCTGAAATAGCAAAAGAGCCTCGTGATACTTCTCACTTTGAAAGTATTCCAGCGCCATGTTCAGTCGGTCTTTGTCACTGATGGGACGGTTGTGAATGGCATCTGCTGGGTTGATTTGCCCAAACAATAATACGAGGGTGGCCAACCCTATCATCAGATAGTGCTTCGGCTTCATGTTATGTTCCTCATTTTGTATAGAAATCAATGACGCGTTGGATGGCTCGTTGACACACAGGACAGAACTCGGGTGTGTCATTTGTGCGCATTCTACAATCGGGTGATGCGCGGTAAATGCCTTTCAGCGAGTAGCCAGCACCTTCTATCAGTCCCACAGAAGGTACTTTTTCCATCATGTCTTGCCATTTGTCAGAAAACTTAACCTTGGTTGTTATGTTTTGTTCCCATGGTTCTACGTCAGGCGGATACATGGGGATTTCCTCAAAATCGTAGGCATATTCGTCGGCCAGTCCAGCAAAGCTGTGACCAAACTCATGTACGACAACAGGTTTGAACGACGGATGATGGGTCATTGATAAGTTGTATGAATTGAGAATACCGCCTCCTCCGTACTGATGGGTGTTCACCAAGATGATGATATGTTCGTATGGAAGTCCTGCCAGCCAGTCGTGTACGGCCTTCAACTGCAATGTAGTAAGATAACGATTACTATAAAACGTGTCAAAATGAGAGTGCAGGGCGGTATTCTTCCACACGCCTTTAGAAGGCTCGCTGGTGCCACTTTCAGCCGAAGGAGCTTTGACCGCTATGATGTTGAACCTGTTTCTCATAGTCTTAAAAGGCTCATGCGCAAACAACGCCTCGGTGGCTTCGGTGGCATCTTTCAGGAAGATGTCCATTTCGGTAGTGCGGTATCCCTCTGCCAGGAAGGCGATGTGGATGCAACGGGAGGTGTCTTGAGCTGTTTGTAGCGTTTCAAATGGAGTGCGGTTTCGTTCTCCAGTGTGTTTGATCAAGATGTCACTTGGTGCGACGGTGTGTGTCAGTTGGGTCGTCGTCTCACGCCTGTTGTCATTCAGTGTCACCGTAATGTCAACGGTGTCCTTAGGCATCGGAACGAGAAATACATTCTCAAAAGCCCTGCTCGTGTGCTTGGCTTCATCGTAAGTAAGCCATTCTTGAAACAATGTAGAAAACGAATTACGGTAGAGTATGTGCTTCGTGTGGTGGTCGCGGACGGTTATTTGCCCGTTTCCTTCCATGGGTAATTCGGCCAACCGCTGTTTTTTTCCGTACCATCTGGGCATGACATTCAATTGATCGACGGCAATGTGTTGCTGGTTCGCATTGCCCGAAAAAATATAATCAATGCGCAGTGTGCTGTCCGAAAATGCCGTATTGAAGTCCTGCGCGTTCACGTTTGCCGACATGAATAGGCACAGAACACACGGGATCACATGGGTTAGGAAGGTTTGGATGTTCATTGTTCAATGCTTAAAATAAATCAATTTCGTTCATCAACTCTTGTATATAGTCGCGTTGCCAGTCGTCTTTGTGCAGCTTTTTGTCGCCATACAGCAAGATGTCGATGTCCATTTGGATGCGATTAAGCGACCTTTCAGCCCCTGTGTTTCCACATATCCGTTCCATGTTTTTCACCTTTTCGGTGAGTTCTTCAAGGGTTTCTTCCACCTTTGTGTATGCCAAACAGTTGTAAAATAGGTCTGATGGCATACCAATGGGCTGTGTCCACTTCGGTGTAGTGAACTTCATGTCAGGCCAAGTGTCAGCCAATAGCTGCCTAACTTGTTTCATGTTGCGCTCTTGGTTGACATTTGTTCCCAATGCCAAGATGACTTGTTTGCTGTCCATTTGTACAAAATTACTAATAATTATTAAACGTACACCAATCCATTGTGCTTTTTTTATGAATTTATGTAACTTTGTCTAACATCTTAATGTTCATGAATAAAATTGCGATTATATTCCTCTTTTCAATTTCATCTATGGCATCTTGGGCCCAGATGAGATGGAACCAGAACTATCAACTCTACATCAATCAATACAAAGATTTGGCTATTCGGGAGATGCTTCAATACCGCATCCCAGCGAGTATCACCTTGGCTCAGGCTGTTTTTGAGAGTGGAGCAGGGCGAAGTAGATTGGCACGACTGGGCAATAACCATTTCGGAATCAAGTGTCATGATTGGACTGGTCGTACCATTGCTGAGGATGATGACGCTTTGGGCGAATGCTTTCGCGCATACGATCATCCCCTTCAAAGTTTTGAAGACCATAGTAAATTCCTTGTGAACAGCAGTCGTTACCGCAAGTTGTTTAGCCTTTCCATGCAAGATTACCGTGGATGGGCGTATGGTTTGAAAGCTTGTGGCTATGCAACCAACCCGCGATATGCCTATAAACTCATCGAATTGATAGAGCTTTACAAGCTTTATGTCTACGATAATGCCAGATCGTACGATCATGCCATGGTTGAATATTCAGGCAATCAAACAGTAGTTAACCAGGCAAAGCCTTTGCATCCCATCGCAATCTTCAACAAAAATTATTATATCCGGGCTCGTCGCGGCGATACTTTCAAGCTGATAGGCGAGGAGATAGGCGTGTCGTACAAAAAGATAGCTAAGTACAACGAACGAGATAAAGATGATGCTTTGACAGAAGGCGAAATCATTTTCCTGAAGAAAAAGCGGAAAAGAGCACCGAAGGCTTTCAAGAATCGTCCGCATGTTGTCAAGAACGGAGAGAGTCTGTATATCATTGCACAGATTTATGGTATGCGCCTGTCCAGTTTATATAAGTTGAATGATTTTACTCCAGACCATACCATCCACGTCGGTGACGTTGTGAGAGTATATTAGGACAAGTCAGTTTGCACGGCTGACAACAATAAATACGAAAAACCATTGAGCCAGTAGGGTGAACCAAGCTCAATGGTTTTATTTTTCAGATCAATTGAATTGTCTTTCGGAACACTACTGAATGATGCGAGTCATGTTGAACTCTGCGATTTTCCCGTCAGGATTTACCTTGGCTTTGATGCGATAATGCATGGTTTGCTGTGTATCATCCAACTTGTCAACATCTTGGTCTGCAGAGAAATTCACGGTGTATTCGTATTGTTCGTCACCGATTTCTTTCTTGTCAATCTTGTAATCATTGAGCAGATGCCATGACATGCTGGCCACCTCCTGGTTGTATAGTTTATGCAAAAAGGTGATGACATCATTTTTATTCGCATCCACTTTACCCAGGAAAGAACTGATGACAGGACTGACCGTGCTGGTCAAACCATCCTCGTCTTTTGCGTTGATACTCTGAAAGAACTGTTTAAACAGCGAGCTTAACATGGCCCTTTCCTCTGGTTGAACCGTCTGTGCGTTGATTGTTTTGATGCCATCTTTAGCATCATCTACATACGCACCGTTGGGATGGTCTTCCAAGTAAAACTGATATGCGTCCACACTGTTGGCCGAGCTGGCTGCCACCCAGTCCAACGAGTCAATCTTGCGCATGGCTTCTGCACGGTGTTCAGAGTCGGGATGCTTGTCAAGATAATCTTCCAGAGCTGTTTTTGAGTTGCTCACCCAAGCATCGGTCCATTCGCTATCCATTTGCTGGATGGCCGTCAAGCGAACGTGTATGGAGTCTCTGTGTGCCATGGGTGCGTCTTTAAAGCGGTCAAGATAGTTCTGAAGCACGATGGGGTCTTCGCTCTTGGCGGCAAACTCGTAAGCCTCCAGCTCTTCTTTCATTTGTGCATTGTGATAGAAATAATAGCCCACTCCACATGCAATGACGGCTATGATGAAAGCTATTATTAAAGTGGTGTGTTTCTTCTTGGGACGTTGCATGTCTCCGTTGGGCGCCGGAGGCGTTGTGTCCGCCATGGTTGTAGGCTCTTCTTTCAGCTCTATAGCCTGTTCATGAACCGGAGATGTATCATCACGATAGTTCATATTGGCATGGTGGCAGTTTGGACATTCGTGCAAATCATTAAAATAAACTTCCCCACATTGCGTGCAACGGGTCACTCTATCAGCAATTTCTACCCCGCAAGAGGGACAAACGGGTGCTCGGTCACTGATTTGGTGGCCGCACTCCGGACATCTAATTATCGCCATATTGTCAAAGTGTAGTATATGTTTGTTAATGTATCCATGTATACTTTCTCGTGTTCGTGGCATTTCGTCGGAATCTGATTTCTCTGAGTCCGTGCCTTCCCATCATTCTACTTTTATCAACGAAGGTGTTGATTCCGTTGATTCTACCTTTACCCGTGTATTGCCACATGGTGATGTCTCGCCCGTCTGCCAATACCGGTTCTCGGTCGGTATACTGCGCTATCATGATTTGATAACTGTCCAGTTGTCCCTGCAGGTTGTGGTCATAGAAGTTGGCACCTGTGTAGATGAGTGGTTTTTGTTGATAAGCTTCTTCTACCATGCGCAGGAATTTGTGTAAAGAGTCACAAAAAGCTTCTGTTGACAAGCCGCTACGTGTTTCTACGTCAATCATGGGAATGAGGTCTTGGTCACCAGGTCGGCACTGTGTCATGAAGTTCTGCAGTTGGAGTGTCAAGTTGGTCTTAGGTCTGAAAAAGTGGTACGAACCCACTTTCAGGCCATAGCGATGCGCCAACTCGATGTTGATTTGGTAGGTAGGGTCTATTCTGTCACCGCCTTCAGTGGCTTTGAGGTAGACGTATGTGTTCTTGGTGTTTT
>URFI01000140.1 GCA_900547085.1 uncultured Prevotella sp. | reverse complement strand
GTTACAACATATATGGCGAACGCCAAAAAACCTTCTCAAACGAAAGTAGCGAGATGAACCAAGCTATCTTAGTTATCGACACAGGCTCTTCTATGGGCGACTACAATACTGAAGGATGGTTCGGTCGTGTTCAGTACAACTATGACCAACGTTATTTTGGTTCGATGTCCTATCGCCGCGACGCCTCCTCTCGCTTCCATCCAGACCATCGTTGGGGTAACTTCTGGTCTTTGGGTGGTGCCTGGCTGGTGAACAAGGAGCCATGGTTGAAGGCCAATTGGATTAACGAATTAAAATTGAAGGCATCGTACGGAGAGCAAGGAAACGACCAAATTGGTAACTTCCGATATGCTTATATGTACAACATTGTGAATTCAAACGGTGAGGTTGCCATTACACCAGCAACGGTAGGTAACGAGGAAATCACATGGGAAAAAGGTGGAAACTTCAACACCGGTATTGATTTCACGCTCTTCGGCAGCAGATTAAGTGGTTCTTTGGAATACTTCTACCGTACCACAACAGATATGTTGGCATGGTACACACTTCCTGGAACGACAGGCTACACTGGCTATTACAAAAACATTGGTAACATGGCCAACAGCGGAGTTGAGATAGAACTCAACGGAGACATTGTGAGAACAAAAGATTTCACATGGTCGGCACACCTGAACTTTACGACATACAAAAACCGTATCACCAAGCTGGCTAAAGAAAGCAAGAATGCTGTAGTAGACGGTGTTGAAGGTTATATGTCAGAAGGCTACTTCTATGGCGAGAATCAGCCACTCAACGTATTCCGTATGTATCGCTATGCAGGCGTTGACCACAAAACGGGTGAGGCCTTGTATTACAAGAACGTTTACGAGACCGACGCTAATGGCAAGCGTGTATTGGACAGCAAGGGGCAACCCATTGTAAAAGAATTAACCACTGTAAAGACAACAGGCGACGCCGACTATTACCTCTGTGGCACATCTCTGCCAGATGGCTATGGCGGGTTTGGTACATCTGTTAACTTCAAGGGCTTTGATTTCTCCATTGACTTTGCTTACCAAATTGGCGGTCAGTACTACGATGGCACCTATGCCAGCGCCATGTCGCTCAGCCGTGGCTACGCTTTCCACACAGATATGTTAAAAGCATGGTCACCAGAAAATACCGAATCGAACATTCCACGCATCCAGAGCAATGACGAGTTCTCGACAGCTTACAGCGATCGCTTCTTGATGAACGCATCAAGTCTGTCATTGCAAAACATCACCTTGGGATATACACTTCCGGCCAAGTTAACCACATCATGGGGTCTGGAGAAGATACGCATTTATGGTGTTGCCGACAATGTATGGCTGTGGTCGAAGCGCCAAGGTATGGACCCAAGACAAAGCATTGACGGAACTGGTAACAATGTGAACTATTCACCCATACGCACCATTACAGGTGGTATATCGATCACATTCTAACTTAAACAAATAAGAAGATGAAACTTACAAATATAATCACAAAAGCATTTGTGGGCTCGTTAATATGTTCTTCGCTGCTCACAAGCTGTATAGATGAGACCTTCCCAACGTCTCAAGCTACAAAAGACCAAGTTGGCAAATCGCCCACGGCAACCGAGGCGATGGTTAACGCCATCCCTGCTTATGCCAAAGCTGTATGGTGGTCATGGGACATTTCATACAGTTGGGGAATCGGTGCCATGATGCACATCCGTGATGTCATGACCGAAGATTTGGCCACCGTGGACAATGAGTTCGATTGGTTTTGGATGTGGGCAAACTGTACTCTCCTCGGTCAAGACAGACTTAGCACGCAATTCCTGTTGCAATATCCCTACAAGTATATATTGAACACGAACAATATCATTGGAACCATCAACCCAAAAACTGCGACTGATGAGCAAAAAGGATATTTAGGCGTGGCGCAAGCCAACCGGGCCATGATGTATTTGGATATCGCTCGTATGTTCGAGTTCTTGCCCAACAAGGTGACCAGCAACATCAACGCAGACGGAAATGACGTTACCGGGTTAACCGTTCCTATCATCAAGCCTAACATGAGCAATGACTCCGCACGCGTGAATCCGCGTGCTACAAAGGAAAAGATGACTGCATTTATTCTTGAAGACCTGAAAAATGCAGAGCAAAACATCATTCATTTGAAGAGTACCCGTGGACAAACCCTTCCTGACTTAGCCGTTGTATATGGCTTGGAGGCACGCCTCTATCTTTGGATGGGCGACTATGCCAATGCCGAAAAAGCGGCTCGAAATGCTATTAACAAAGCAAGTGTACAACCCATGACTGAGAAAGATTGTCTTGATCCAGCAAAGGGTTTCAACCAAGCTGACAAATGGATGTGGGCTGTTCAATACACCAAGGATGATGAAGCGGTTAAAGACGGATGGCTGAATTGGACGTCATGGAAGAGCAACGAAATTACATACGGATATCTCCAAAATCCATGTAAGCAAATGATTGGTAAGAGCGTTTATGATAGAATCGGTGATACCGACTTCAGAAAACTGATGTGGAAAGCTCCTGACGACTCACCTTTGGCCGCTAAAAACGTCTATGTTGACAATAAGTTTAAATCTATTCTTCCCACATACGCTTCCTTAAAATGGAGACCGGGAGAAGGCCGATTTGATGACATGATTACTGGCGAGTCTACCGCTTACCCACTCATGCGTGTTGAGGAAATGTATTTTATCGAAGCAGAGGCAGCCGCACATCAGGATATGGCACGTGGAAAGAAGCTCGTAGAAGACTTCATGCGCAACTATCGTGATAAGCAATATTCGGCCACAGCATCTACAAAAGACGCTTTGGTAGAGGAAATTGTTTTCCAAAAGAGAGTTGAGCTTTGGGGCGAGGGACAAACATTCTTTGATGTTAAGCGTTTGAACTACTCTGTTAAACGTGGTTATCCCGGCACAAACTTCTATGAGAGATGCAGATACAATACCGACGGTCGTCCAGCGTGGATGAACATCGTGTTTGTAGACCAAGAGCAAATCAACAATAAAGCACTTGTAGGATGGAACAACCCTGACCCATCCAACAAATACACGCCATGGGTGAAGTAATTAATATTGTAACATCATATCATTAGAAATTATGAAAAAGACATATCAAACCTTGAAGGCTATTCTACTGTTTGTGAGCGTAGCACTTCTCGCTTCTTGCGTAGAGGAGTACGAGTATGAGCCTGCCACAGCTGATAGTAGCGTTGCCACACAAAAAGCATATATCCTCACTGCGAATACAGTTGTAGACCTGGAAAACAGCGAGCCACAAAAACTTGAACTGACGGTGGGGCGTCCTGACGGTTCTGCAGCCGCTGCTATTCATTTAAAATCAAATAACAGCAAATTTAAAGTGCCACAAAGTGTGGAGTTTAAGGCTGGGGAAAAAACAAAGAAGATTAACATCGACTTTGACATGCAACCCGCAAGCACTGAGAAAGTAAACATCAAGGTGGATGATGCGCAGGCCTACGATTATGGTAACACCGAGCTTGATATCACCGTGAACCGATACATCCTGCACCACGCCAATTGGGACAGCTGGTATTATGGATGGATGTTTAAGAATATCGATGTCATGGAATTTCCTAAGGGAACTTACACCATAAAAGGTCTACATGCAAAGGCTGAATGGATTGACAGCGACATGGGAACCATTACTTTCTGGAAAGATAGTGAAAACATGCTTCACATGAAACCCCAGTACATCCATAAGCAGAATTGGAACAACGATGGCATGAAAGATTACTGGATTGTAGGTTACTGGTCTGGTGATAGTGGTGAATTGTGGAAGAAGGCAGACATTGACGCTTTGACCAAAGACGAATGTGGCAAATACCATCCAGATGATGACACCTTTGAGTTGTGGTTCCACTGGTACTCGCCTGATTGGGGATGGTGGACCAATAATGAGAATCCTGAATGGATTGCGCTTTTGGACTAAAAAAAATGAACGAACAATAAAAAGATAACACACACTGTGTTGTCATCAATTGCAACCCAATGGGCGGTGGGACAACTCTTACCAATGCCCATTGGGTTTTTCTATCAACTGTAACAAATATGTATATAATGAGATTCAGATTATTTACTACTTTTTTCCTTAGCTTGCTGCTTAGTCTTTCGGCATCGGCAAAGCCTCGCACCATGGAACAACTCAAGGCCATAGCTGCTCGAGAACTATCTGTATCTACGACTATCGAAGATACGAGAGCCACAAACACCGGCAGTATGGCTACGCTTCAGCAACTGTCAGACTTGACCGTGATTGGCAACCGCCATGCTGGTTTTGTGGTATTGGCCAACGACGATGCCATTGAAGCCGTTGTCGGTGTATCAAACAAGCCATATACCACCGACACAAACATCAATCCCTCCTTTCAATGGTACTTACGGGCAGCCAACGCAGCTATTGCCTCGCGTATAGCCAGTGGGCATGGCTACAGTGGTGCCATCGCACCATCAGCACCCCTACCCGACCATGTTGCACCACTCATAAAGACCAAATGGCATCAGGAGGCACCGTTTAACAACGATGTACAAAAGGATGCTAACGGCAAGCCCTACTTAGTGGGTTGCGTGGCCATCACCATGTCACAGATTATGCGCTATTACAAGTATCCCACGAAGGGCAAAGGGTCGAACAGCTATTCGATGAACGGTGAGACACTCTCCGCCGACTTTTCCGCATCCCCTTATCAGTGGGACAAAATGTTGCCTATCTATGCAAAAGGAAAATACACTGACGAAGAGGCCAAAGCTGTATCAGAGCTGATGCGACAGGTGGGCATTTCTGTCAACATGAAGTATGAGCCAAACTTCAGTTCGTCATACACAAGCAGCGCACAAAACGCGCTTATTAAGTATTTCGGCTACAACCCCAACATGAATCGTTATACACGCAACTATTATTCAGAGCAAGAGTGGATGGACATGGTGTATAAGGAATTGTCTGAGCAACGCCCCATTTACTATTCGGGCAACGACTCGAAAAGGGAAAACGGTCACGCTTTTGTAATCGATGGTTATAAGGCAGACGGCAAAGTACATGTTAACTGGGGCTGGGGAGGCTATCAAGACGGCTTCTTCGACATCGGCATCTTGACGCCAGAAAATAGTGGCAACTACAGTTATTACCAAGACATGATTGTTGGCATTCAGCCCGAGCAGCAAGGAGCGTGGATGAGTCACCTCACCCTGTATTATGGCAGCCAGCTCACCATCGAGGAATTCAACAAGAAAGCTATCAGAATGGGTGAAGCGAAGGTTTGGAACGTGAGCAGCACTCCTGTCAATGGTACACTGGCTTTAGTTATCGAAGGAAATGGACAGCAACGTGACCTTAAGACAACAAACTATCAAGCCGAAGACAGCTACATGAACTCAATTTCGTGGGGAAGAATCCTCATTCCTGACGGCCTGCCCGATGGCGATTATCAAGTATACTTACGTTTCAAAGATGATCGCGATGCCAACTGGCAAGTGGTAAGATCAGAGTATGGCAAACCCAACAGTGTGGTGATCAACATCGCCAATGGCACTTTCACCATTAAGGACAATCGCACCAATTACGACTGGGTAACAGCCATTGAGGCACCAACGGTCAGCGATGCAGAAGCACCCGTCAGCGTGTACAACTTGCAAGGTC
>URFI01000139.1 GCA_900547085.1 uncultured Prevotella sp. | reverse complement strand
TATTGGATGCCAAACTCAATGACTTTGGAGGTCAAACTCAATGCCATTGAAAACCAAGCCCTATGAGGACTTGTCGAAGATGGAAAAACATACCGATTTGTACGCTGGATATAATTTGTACAAAAGGACAATTTTTCCTTGATAATTTAAGCTAAATCACTTGGAGAATCGAAAAAATATATTACTTTTGCAAGAGGGGTGGAGGGTGCTTGTGCGGAGTGTTTACGCCACGGCTGCCATCAGTTAGGTTATCGTTGGTACCATCAAGTTATTATCCCCCAACATACTTATGAATACGCCTCATATATCATTCGCTGCGTTATTGTATGGTTTTTTCCACATCGCAGTGGGGATTGGTTTCAACGATGCAGGCAAACAAGAAAATAATTATATAGAAACAACATAAAACAATGTTTGAGAATTTAAGTGATAGACTAGAAAAATCCTTTAAAATACTAAAAGGTGAAGGAAAGATTACCGAGATTAACGTTGCCGAAACATTAAAAGACGTGCGACGTGCATTGTTGGATGCTGACGTTAACTACAAGGTAGCCAAGAGTTTCACCGACCGGGTTAAGGAGAAGGCCTTGGGCATGAACGTGCTCACAGCCGTGAAACCGGGTCAGTTGATGGTGAAGATTGTGCACGATGAGCTGGCAGAGCTCATGGGTGGCGAGGCAGTTGGACTACAGTTGGAATCCAAACCAGCCATCATTCTGATGTCAGGTCTGCAGGGTTCGGGTAAGACTACGTTCTCAGGTAAGCTGGCCAATCTGCTCAAAGGCAAACAACGGAAAAATCCTTTGCTGGTTGCTTGCGACGTATACCGTCCCGCTGCCATCGAACAGCTGAAGGTTGTTGGAGGCCAGGTGGGCGTTGAGGTGTACAGTGAACCCGACAACAAGGACGTGGTTGCCATTGCCAAACAAGCCATTCAGCAAGCCAAAGCCAAAGGCAATGACGTGGTAATCATCGATACGGCCGGTCGTTTGGCGGTAGATGAGGAGATGATGGATGAGATAGCTCGCCTCAAAGATGCTGTTCATCCTGACGAAACCCTGTTCGTTGTTGATGCGATGACGGGACAGGATGCCGTGAATACCGCGAAAGAATTTAATGACCGACTTGACTTCAACGGTGTTGTACTCACCAAGTTGGACGGCGATACCCGTGGCGGTGCCGCACTTTCCATTCGTACGGTGGTGACCAAACCTATTAAGTTTGTGGGTACAGGCGAGAAGATGGAAGCCATTGACGTGTTCCATCCTTCGCGTATGGCCGACCGAATCTTAGGCATGGGCGACATCGTTTCTTTGGTAGAGCGTGCCCAGGAGCAGTTTGACGAGGAAGAAGCCAAGCGTCTGCAAAAGAAAATTCAAAAGAACAAGTTCGATTTCAACGACTTTCTCAACCAGATAGAGCAAATTAAGAAGATGGGTAACATCAAGGACTTGGCTGCCATGATACCAGGTGTAGGCAAGGCAATCAAGGATGTTGACATCGACAACGATTCGTTCAAAGGTATCGAGGCCATCATCAAGAGCATGACACCGAAAGAACGTACAAATCCTGAAATATTGAATTCCTCACGCCGTCAGCGCATTGCCAAAGGTAGTGGAACAGACATTCAGGAGGTGAATCGATTGATCAAACAGTTCGACCAGACGCGCAAGATGATGAAAATGGTCACTGGCAACCGCATGGCAGGCATGATGAGCCGCATGAAAGGGATGCCAAAGATGAAATAACCAGTTAGAATAAAAGGAGGAAAAACAGAAATGCAACTCATAGACGGTAAGGCTACGGCCGCTGCTATCAAGGCAGAAATAGCCGAAGAAGTGAAAAAAATGGTCGCCCGGGGCGGCAAACAGCCTCACTTGGCGGCTGTATTGGTGGGTCACGATGGTGGCAGTGAAACGTATGTAAAGAACAAGGTGAAGGCTTGCGAGCAATGCGGATTCAAGTCATCCTTGATTCGATTCGAGGACGATGTCACCGAAGAAGAACTTTTGCAGTGTGTAGACAAGCTGAATAAAGATGAGGACGTGGATGGTTTTATCGTGCAGTTGCCACTGCCCGAGCACATCGATGAACAGAAAATCATCATGGCTGTTGACTACAAAAAAGACGTAGATGGCTTTCATCCCATCAACGTGGGACGCATGTCGATAGGACTTCCGTGCTTCATCTCGGCCACACCATTGGGAATCCTCACCCTTTTGCAGCATTACGGCATAGAGACGAGTGGGAAAAAATGCGTCATTTTGGGACGAAGCAACATCGTAGGCAAGCCCATGGTGCAGCTCATGATGCAAAAACAGTATGGCGATGCCACGGTGACGATATGCCACAGCAGTTCTAAGGGCTTGAAAGATGAGTGCCGACAGGCCGATATCATCATCGCAGCCGTTGGTGAACCTGACTTTGTTCGGGCCGATATGGTGAAAGAGGGAGCCGTGGTGATTGACGTAGGTACTACGCGCGTGCCAGACGCTTCGCGTAAGAGTGGATTCCGACTCAATGGCGATGTGAAGTTTGATGAGGTGTCTCCAAAGTGCAGTTACATCACACCTGTACCTGGTGGGGTTGGCCCCATGACGATATGTTCGCTGATGAAGAATACGTTAGCGGCGGCAAAAAAGGAATATTACAAATGACAGCAGAAGAATTCTACCAGCAAGGCAACCGCTATCGGCAGCAGGAAAACTGGCAGATGGCACTGAATTGCTATCTGCAGGCCATCGAGTTGGACCCCCAGTCGCCTGCCGTGGCAGCCAAACAAATGGTAGAGGATATTCTGAGCTTTTACAACAAGGATGCCTATAATCCTTAAACAACTAAAACATGATACAATGAGCAAGATGAAAGGAGCCATAGTTGTGAATACCGATCGCTGTAAAGGATGTTCACTCTGCGTGGTGGCATGTCCGCAAAAGGTGATCGAATTGGCTCAGAAACAAGTGAACACGCACGGATACAGATATGCGCAAGCCGTGAATCCAGATGATTGTGTGGGTTGTGCGGCATGCGGCATCGTTTGTCCGGATGGATGTATAACCGTTTATAGAAAACGAGTGGAGGCGTAACAAGATGGCAGCAGAACAAGAAATAGTGTTGATGAAAGGGAACGAGGCTATTGCCAACGCAGCGATTCGCTGTGGCGCTGATGGCTATTTCGGCTATCCCATTACTCCCCAGAGCGAAATTATTGAGACGCTGGCAGTACTCAAACCGTGGGAAACCACGGGGATGGTAGTGCTGCAAGCCGAGAGTGAAGTGGCGTCTATCAATATGGTTTATGGTGGAGCTGGTGCCGGAAAACGCGTGTTGACGAGCTCTTCGTCGCCAGGAATAGCTCTGATGCAAGAGGGAATCTCCTACATGGCGGGTGCCGAACTGCCTGGTGTGTTTGTCAATGTTCAACGCGGTGGTCCCGGATTGGGAACCATTCAGCCTTCGCAGAGTGACTATTTTCAGGCAACAAGAGGTGGTGGAAACGGTGATTATCATGTCATCGTGTTGGCTCCTAACTCTGTTCAGGAGATGGCAGACTTTGTTGATTTGGCTTTCGAGTTGGCGTTCAGGTACCGCAATCCGGCCATGATTCTGAGCGATGGCGTGATAGGACAGATGATGGAAAAGGTGGTTCTACCTCCATTCAAGCCCCGTCGTACCGAGGAGGAGATTAAGAAAGAATGCCCATGGGCTACGGTTGGCCGGACAAAGAATCGTAAACCGAACATCATTACTTCGTTGGAACTCAAATCAGAAGTGATGGAAGAGCGTAATTTACATCTCCAGGAAAAATACAATACCATTCAGGAGAAGGAAGTAAGATATGAAACACAGCAGATGGAAGACGCCGATTATATCATCGTTTCCTTTGGTAGTGCGGCTCGAATAGCTGAAAAAGCACTTGAATTGGCACGTGAAGAAGGGTTGAAGGTCGGCCTGTTCCGCCCGATAACCTTGTGGCCATTCCCGCAAAAGGAACTCGCAGAGGCTGCACAAGGCAAAAAGGGTGTGCTGGTAGCAGAGATTAATGCAGGACAAATGGTGCAGGATGTGCGGTTAGCCATCAACAACACTGTCAAAGTAGAACATTTCGGACGTCTCGGTGGTATCGTCCCTGAACCGGAAGAGATCGTCAAAGTATTGAAGGAGGAACTGTAGGATGAACAATGATATCATATCTCCCGAGAACCTGGTTTATGCCAAACCTGAACTGATGAACGATACAACCATGCACTATTGTCCTGGTTGTTCGCACGGTGTCGTGCATAAATTGGTGGCCGAAGTCATTGCAGAAATGCAGATGGAGGAAAAGACTGTCGGCGTATGTCCAGTAGGTTGTGCGGTTTTCGCTTATCGTTATCTGGACATAGACTGGCAAGAAGCACCACATGGACGTGCTCCTGCATTGGCAACGGCAGTGAAACGATTGTGGCCCGACCGCTTGGTTTTCACCTATCAAGGTGATGGTGACCTGGCATGTATAGGCACTGCCGAGTCGATTCATGCATTAAATAGAGGTGAAAACATTGTTATGATCTTCATCAACAATGCCATTTATGGCATGACAGGCGGTCAAATGGCACCGACAACGCTTTTGGGTCAGAAGACCAGCACCTGCCCTTATGGACGCGATCCCAAACTACATGGCTATCCACTCAACATCACAGAGTTGGCTTCTAAGTTGGAAGGAACCTGCTATGTCACACGACAAAGTGTAGATACCGTTGCTTCCATCCGCCAAGCGAAGAAGGCTATCAAGAAAGCTTTCACTGCTTCTATGGAGGGAAAAGGGTCATCGCTCGTTGAAATGGTCAGCACATGCAACAGCGGATGGAAGGTTTCACCCGCTAAAGCCAATGAGTGGATGCGCGAAAACATGTTCGATAAATATCCAAAGGGCGACCTGAAAGACAATACAGGCCTATAACCAAACAGGAGGAAACAACGTATGAAGACAGAAATTATCATATCGGGCTTTGGCGGACAGGGTGTACTTTCCATGGGTAAGATCCTGGCTTATTCGGGCTTGATGGAAGAAAAAGAGGTGACATGGATGCCTGCTTACGGACCAGAGCAACGTGGTGGAACGGCCAATGTGACGGTCATTGTGAGCGACGAGCGCATTTCATCGCCCATATTAAGTAAATATGACGTAGCAATTGTGCTCAACCAGCCTTCGTTAGACAAGTTTCAACCGAAGATAAAGCCTGGTGGCATCTTGATATACGATGGTAATGGTATCGTCAATCCACCATCAAGGACGGATATACAGGTCTATCGTATCGATGCAATGGAACAGGCTGCCGAGATGAAGAACGCCAAAGTGTTTAACATGATCGTGCTGGGTGGACTTTTGAAGGTATGTCCCGTGGTTAGTACAGATGGGCTGCAGAAGACTCTCTACAAATCTTTGCCAGAGCGACATCATCACATGATTCCGCTCAACATGCAGGCTGTTGACATAGGAATGAAACTCATTACTAAACAAAGATAACTTGATTTTTATAACTCTCTAATTTTTTTCAGAGCTGGTCGTAGTGATTACGGTCAGCTCTTTTTACTTCTTCAACTTCGATGCATTTGCCATTTTATCACCATATTATTAGATTGGAAATGTAAAAAAATGACTACTATTTCTAAATATAAGTCAAGTATATGGTAAGCATCCAATATTAGCCGTCTTTCACACTAACAAACAACCCTTATATGTCTG
>URFI01000138.1 GCA_900547085.1 uncultured Prevotella sp. | reverse complement strand
TACAGGCTCAAAATTCAAAAACAGAAACTTTCTTAAAGAAAGTATTGGTATGCAATACTCGTATTCGGGAAAGCAAATCCTCTCCAAGTAGTATAAACAAGCAGTTGATAGAATTGTATCATAAAACCTGTACCAACCGGTTGTTTGGAAAATTGGTAAAAGAGCTGAATGAAAATGGATTAGATCATGATTTGATAACCTCAGATTATGGCTTTGATGAATATTCTCTCGAAACGATAAAAGTAAGTAAATATTCTGCTAATATCTATCGTGTGTGCTATCAGGTTTTTATGACTACTATAAATGGTAAGCAGGGAAAATATGATGTAGTACTATATTACGAGCTTAAAGTGGAAAATAATAATCTCAGGATAAACGGTATTAGTGTGCTATTGGAAGATGGAACTATTTGTCGCATCGTGTAATGAAGGTAATATAGAATGGAAGGCAGGCGCCCTTAACTTGTTGTCATTAGCAATAAGCTATGGTATTGGAGAGGTCTTCAAGGAAGTAACAGTGACACTCGGCAAAGAACTATTTCATGCTGGTGTGCATGGTTTGGCAAGCGGAGCTTGTTCAGATTTGGATGGTGAAAACAATAACCCACTGATTACAATGTTGTAGAACAAAATATCGACCCTCTTCATATTTCTGGGAAAATGGGTGACCATTTCAAAATATTTTTCCTATTTTTGTCAGCAACATATCATGAGTAGGTCGTTATGAAAATTTTAGGAAACATTATCTGGCTTATCTTTGGCGGCCTTGGCGTCGCCTTGGAGTATTTCGCTTCGTCATTGGTATTGATGATTACCATCATTGGCATTCCCTTTGGCATTGCTACGATGAAGCTTGGCATACTTGCCCTGTGGCCATTCGGTTCGCATGTTGTCGATCGTCCGCAGGGCAGTGGTTGCGTCAACGTGTTTATGAATGTGCTGTGGTTCTTCATCGGAGGTATCTGGATTGCGCTCACACATCTTGGCTTCGGTCTGCTGCTCGGTATCACCATCGTTGGTATACCATGGGCCAAAATGCACTTTCGTCTGATGCGTCTTGCCCTGACGCCCTTCGGGAAACAAATTGTGAACGATAACTTTTAGGCACAAGGATTATCGGGACGACCAATCGCTCAAATGAGTGATGACGTTAGGCTGAGGAGAAAGGTGCGTGGCAGGAATACTCATTCTGCCACACGCACACCAAACGATTGACCACAATATAGGGACATAATTATTCGATGGGTTCATCACCTCGTCATTACGTTCTACCACAAGGCATCGAACCGTCATGGCGATAAGACGTTTTATCGCGAAAAGTTGTAGGCGCTGTCGGTAACAAAATATTTAACGAATAAACAAACAGTATGATGGTACAGAAAGTTTTTTTATCCCAAAAGCTATCCCAGTTTGTGTCCATAATAATGATGGGGTTATTGTTTGTGAGCTGTAATAGTCAGGATTTGGAAAATATGCCACAACCAAGTATGTCAATTCATGAGTTTCCAAGGTTGGACTGTTCAACTTCGACACAACCACTAAGTGTAATTCTAACGGCAAAAATTCTTGGGCTTCCCTATAAATGGTGGCAAGATCAGGCCGTGACTCAGGTTTGGTATGTTTCTATTGACTGGGACAAAACATCTTTAACGGTGTCGCAAAGAGAATTGCTTGAGAAAAAGTTGAATTGCAGTACTACTCATGGTTCGTATGTTAATCTTCTTGACAATAAAGTTGATTTAATTATTACATCACGAGAAATATCACGAGGCGAACAAGTTTACGCTACCTCTAAAGGAGTAAAGTTGATTTCTCGACCTATCGGCAAAGATGGTTTTGCATTTATTGTAAACAAAAATAGTCCTATCACCTCTTTAACGGTTAAGCAGATACAAGATATATACACAGGTAAAGTGTTAAATTGGAAAGAAGTGGGAGGGAATGATCAAGAGATACATCCATATATTAGGAATGCAAACTCTGGAAGCCAAGAGAAAATGGAGATGATGGTTATGAAAGGGCTTACGATTGTAGGAAAGCCAGGTATGCAGACGGGAACGATGGCTGGACCTTTTTACGAAATACGTAGAGATGTAAATGGAATCGCTTACACCCCTTTTTATTATTATAATATCATGATGCGTGAACAAGACTATGCCAAGACAATTGGTGTAGAAGGCATACATCCTAACAAAGAAACAATCAACAGCGGGGCTTACCCGTTTGTATCGGAAATATATGCATCCATCAGATCGGATGTTCCCCACGATTCATTCACATATAAACTTTTTGAATATCTTACTCAATCAGGGGCGCAGTCTATCGTGGAAGAGAGCGGTTACGTTCCTTTGAGTTCAACAACAGGAGTAAGGTCAAATGAAACTAAAAACTAAGCAATTTGCAGGGGCGTACTTCAATTTCTGGAATAAATGTCACCAATGATGCCCAAGGAGTAATTCTTGAAAAATACAGATTTATTGATGGAGAGATTACAGCTAGTAAGGTAATGAAAAACAGATTAGCACTTAGTTTCTGCTTTAAATCTTGAGCAGTTATAGCTTAGTCTCTAAAAGCTGCCAACCATTTGTCGTTCTCAACAAGTAGCCTCACCAAACCTTAAGAATCGGTACTTGTGCTTTCTGCCACAACCATCTTGGCTGCCACCCCTTCCCAGCTTTCCGTCATGTACTTGGTGTTGCACATCTAGGCCATGCCCAACAAGCGGAACATCTCTAATAGCGGCGATATGTTGTTACGCCATCAATGACCGTTGCTTTTATAGTGTCCCTTGTTTCAACTGTTCTATTTAGTCATTGTTTCGTTCAAGTTTGATTAGATAATACGGTGCATTTCATGTCCTTCTACATAGATAGCACTGAACGGACGTGCCGGACACTGGTTTTCGCATGCCCCACACCCAATACAACGTTCGGTGTTGACCACTGGGATTTTCGGAGATTTGGAATCCGATGCCTTACTCGGCAACATCGTAATGGCACCTGCTGGACAATGGCGGGCGCAATTGCCACATTCTACACCATCAGTGAGTGGAATACAATTCTTTTTCACCCAAACGGCATGGCCGATTTGCGTTGCCGATTTGTCTGCGCGTGTGATGGGTCTGATGGCACCGGTAGGACAAACATTGCTGCATCGTGTGCATCCAGGGTGGCAATAGCCTCGCTCGAACGACATGGTGGGTTGCATCAGCTTCATCAAGTCGGTTGAAGGGCGAAGCACATCGTTGGGACACTGCGCCACGCAAAGCTGACAGGCGGTGCAGTGCCGTGCCATATTCTTGGCCGAAAGAGAACCAGGAGGTGTGATGGATGTCGTTCGTTTCGGAGCGATTTTGTCTTCAATGACAGCTAATCCACCATCTATCTTCTTCTTTTTCTGTGCCCATGCCGCCGTTGTCATGGCAACAGCCACCCCGATGAGGAATGTCCGGCGTGAGGTATCAATCGGCTTTGTAGCATCCGCTTTCACAATTTTGTCTTCGTTTGACAGATTCATGTTGTTCCATCTCCATTGCAGATGAAGCGCGTCATGCTGACAGGTATCTATACAATCCATGCACGCTACGCATCGGCTGTAGTCAATCTTATGATTTTTGTAATCAATGCAAGCCGCCTTGCACCTACGTGCGCACAAACTGCATTTGGTACATTTCCCGGCATCGAGTACGGGATGAAGCAGCGAGAAGCGCGAGATAAATCCCAGCACGGTACCCACCGGACAAACGGTGTTGCAATAGGTACGTCCGTCGCGCCAAGCCAACACGATGATTGCAACGAAGCTTACTGCGGCGATGATGAAAGTAGGCAGACTGCGCAACCACACATCTCTTTCGTAGAAAGCATAGCTGTTGGCACGTTCGGCCAAGAAGGCCAGCAGGTTGTTACCCCAGATGTATATCGGTTGGAACAGGTTCTGTACGATGCGTCCGTACGAACTGTAAGGAGCGAGCAATGCCACCAAGGAGCCAATGCCTGCCATCAAAGCAATGACAAAAAGGGTTAAAACGCCATATCGCAACCAGTTTATTTCAGGAGAGTATGAGAAACGGTACTGCTTTTTCTTGTGTCGTCCGCTAACCCATGAAACGACATCTTGGAAAACGCCCAATGGGCAGATGACGGAACAATAGATGCGTCCGAACACCAAAGTCAGCACAACCAAGAAAACAATCAATCCAATGTTCAACGCAAGTACGGCGGGGAGGAATTGTATCTTTGCCAGCCATCCCAGCCAGGTGTGCAGTGTGCCGGTGAAATCGAGGAACAGCCCTGTGATGAGTACAAACACAACAAGGGCACAAGTCAATCTTATTTTTCGTAACATAATCGTCAATCTTGAAAATTCAAAACGCTATCAGGTTTTGGTGTGTTCATTGCGAAGCCTACCAATTCTTCGCAGGCAAGTCATCATCATCGCTTTCGACTGCGTATCACGTATTCTTTCGGGTGCTATCAACGAAATCTTTGAGTGACAATGACCTGGAATCGTTTATAAAAATAGTTGGATTTATGGAGATAACTATACCGCGTCATGATATCTTAACATATATTAGTACGATAATCGCATTCACGATGATATCCTTGTATTATGGCTTGTTGGCTTGCGACGCTCCATGGTTGCGGCTTGATCTTTATGCCAGATGTGGTTTCCCGATGAACTACTGCTTCTTTTAAGCTCACGGCTAAGCGTAGCTTCACTCGTTCCTACAATGCGGACAATCTAACTAAAAAATAACGCACGCTTGTGTTTCTCGTCTAAAAGCTGTAAATTTGTTGCAATTACAACAAAATACAATTAGCATTGGAGGAGCAAATAGACTGATATGTCAAGCATCAAAATACTCAATAGTTCGTTTCTCGAACAACTTGAACTCGAGCTGGCGCCAGGCATCAAAGCCGGCTTTCCCAGTCCTGCGGGTGATTATCTGCAAGACTCTCTCGACTTCAATCGTGATTTCATCCGTCATCCCGACGCTACATTCTATGGCCGGGTGTCGGGCGACTCGATGATAGATGCCGGCATCAACGATGGGGATATCGCCGTGATAGACCGTTCGGTGGAGGCTGGACACAATGATGTGATTGTGGCTTACATCAATGGAGAGTTCACCATCAAGTATCTCGACATGACCCATGTGCATGAGGGATATATCGAATTGCGGCCCGCCAACAAGGCGTTCCGTCCGATTAGGGTCAGCGAATTGGATAAATTCGAGGTGTGGGGCGTGGTGGTTTGGACCATCAAAAACTGGAAAAAATAACATGTTTTACGCCATCTGCGACTGTGACAACTGCTATGTGAGTTGTGAACGGGTGTTTCGTCCCGATCTCAACGGCAAGCCCGTTGTTGTGCTGAGCAACAACGATGGTTGCGTGGTGGCACGCAGTAAGGAGGCCAAACAGATGGGCATCAAGGCCGGATTGCCTTATTATCAGATGAAAGAGCAATTCCCTGGTGAGGAAATTGCCGTGTTTTCGAGCAATTACGAGTTGTATGGCGAACTCACGGCGCGCGTCATGACCATCATCAAAGACGCTGCCCCACAGATGTTTCGCTATTCCATTGACGAATGCTTCTGCCTGCTACCCGACATGAGTTTTGACGAATTGAAGCAGTGGGGCGAAGACCTGCATCGGCGTATTCTGAAGCATACGGGACTTCCCATCAGCATCGGAATGGCCAAAACCAAGACGCTGGCGAAGGCGGCCAGTCACTTTGCCAAGAAACATGAGGGCTATCATCATTGTTGCATCATCGACACGGAGGAAAAACGCATCAAGGCTCTCCAGCTATTTCCAGTGGGTGAGGTGTGGGGAATAGGACATCGAAACACTCCCAAGCTATTGGAAATGGGTGACAAGACGGCCTACGACTTTGCCAACCATTCCAAGGAGTGGGTTCGGCTGCTGTTCCATGTCACCGGCGTGAGGACCTGGATGGAACTTAATGGGGAGGAC
>URFI01000137.1 GCA_900547085.1 uncultured Prevotella sp. | reverse complement strand
CCTCAGCCGATAGGTAAGTCTGCTTGTCGAAAGTGGGGTACACGCCATCAACCAGTTCGAGGTCATCGCGCAGTTGGGCGGCTTCGTGTTCGCCCACCTGTTTGTCCAGTTCTTCGCTTTGTATGTCTACCTCCACCTTCTCGGTCACCCGTTGTTTGTTGGGTGTGAAGAGGTTGAGCTGCTGTTCGTAGATGTTGTACACGCCTTTGAACTTTCTTCCTTGTCCGATGGGCCAACTCAGTGGGCGCACCTTGATTTGTAGTTCTTTCTCCAGTTCGTCCAGCACGTCGAATGGGTCACGCCCCTCACGATCCATCTTGTTGATGAAGATAATCACCGGCGTCTTGCGCATGCGGCACACCTCCATCAACTTTCGGGTTTGTGCCTCCACACCTTTGGCCGAGTCGACCACGATGATGGCCGAGTCAACGGCCGTGAGCGTGCGGTAAGTGTCCTCAGCAAAGTCTTGGTGGCCCGGCGTGTCGAGAATGTTGACCTTGTAACCCTCATAATCAAACTCCATGACCGAGGTTGATACCGAGATACCTCTTTGTTTCTCGATGTCCATCCAGTCGCTGGTGGCCGTTTTCTTAATTTTGTTGTTTTTGACCGCTCCGGCCACTTGAATTTGTCCACCGAAAAGCAAAAACTTCTCGGTAAGGGTGGTTTTACCTGCGTCGGGGTGTGAGATGATGGCGAAGGTTCGCCTGCGTTGTATTTCGTTCATAAATTGTTATTTCGTATGCATGCACTTCGTGAGGCTCTCTTCCCAATGCGGGATTTCGATGCCAAAGGTTTCCTTGATTTTTGTCTTGTCCAACACACTGTAAGCTGGTCGGTGAGCCGGTGTGGGATATTCAGCGGTGTGCAGCGGCTTGACGTGGCAGGTGGTGATGCCCGCGATGCGATGGATGGCCTTGGTGAAGTCGTACCAGCTGGTAACCCCTTCGTTGGAGAAGTGGTAGATGCCTGGCACGATGCCCTTGTCGATGATGGTCATGATGGCCAATGCTAGGTCGTGAGCGTAGGTGGGCGTGCCTATCTGGTCGAAGATTACGCCCAACTGCTGCTTCTCTTGCCCCAGTCGCAACATCGTTTTGACGAAGTTGTTGCCGAAAGTAGAGTAGAGCCATGCCGTGCGGATGATGACATGTTTTGGGCATATTTTCGCCACGGCCACCTCACCAGCCAACTTGGTGGCGCCATATACACTGTTGGGGCAGGGTGTGTCGGTCTCGATGTAAGGCGTGTGTTGCGTGCCGTCGAATACATAGTCGGTGCTAATTTGCACCATCCATCCGTCACGTTTAGCCATGGCAACAGCCAAGTAAGTAGGCGCTTCGGCGTTGAGAGCCGTTGCCAATCGCTTGTTGTCCTCGGCCTTGTCCACGGCCGTGTAGGCGGCGCAGTTCACGATACCATCGATTTCGTGTTCTTCCACGAACCTATTGATGGCGTCGCTGTCGGTGATGTCCAGTTCGTTAACATCAGTGTTGAACCAGTGGTGCTCCGGATAATCCTTCTGCAGCACCTGCATTTCGTTTCCCAGTTGGCCGTTGCAGCCTGTAATGAGTATGTTCATAGTTTTAATCCTCCTCAAATTGAAGTCCTTCGTTGCGATCCTTGATATAATAATCAGACAGCATGCCGATGAAGGTAGTAATCTCCTGAATGGCATGTGTGGTGTCGGGCGATATCTCCTTCTGTTGCAACCGCAGCAGCATCACGCCGTACAGGGCGTTGAGGCATACCTGTATCTCGTCTTCCTCGTGTTCGCCTTTACGTCTTAGCTCCACGATGAACGGCAGCACCTTGTAGTACTGTGCCGAGTAGAAGGGAAACTTGGTACTTTGTAGCAATCTGCGGTGCAGGTCTATGAGGTCGGTAACGATGACCTGATTGATTTGCAGGTGTCCGCCCTGTCGTTTGCCTTCCTCGTTCATCATGCGAATAAGGTTGCCGTACCAGTCTACCATTTCTTCCTTCTGTTCGTCCGTGTAGTCGAACTGACTGATGTATTCGCGGCGGATGCGCGACAGCGAGCATTCGTACACGCGGATGATGTCTTCTACCTGCCACATATATAATATGTATTCAGCGATGCTCTTTTTGCGTAGTTGTTGTGAGATATACACGTTTGATGTTGTATTAAAAGATTGAATATTCGGTGGGGTGCTTCGGCGTTTCCAAGTGAAACGGCATCGGCTTGCCGTGCCAGTCAGCGGTTTGACAATAACTGGCTAATAGTGGAAGGTGTAAAGATTGAACACCGTCCCGATGAGGATAATGATGGAACACACGATGACGATGCTCCCAATAATCTTGTTGATAATCACGATGCCGTTGTTGTCAAACTTGCCACGCACCTTGTCGATGACCCAAGTCAGACCATACCACCACAGCAGTGCGCCGCCAAAGATGCCCAAGTAGCCGCTCACCATCTCGACAGGATGGTCGGGGACGACAAACTTAAACTGCGCATACATGGCGATAAACAGCAGGATGATGAGTGGATTTAAAAACGTTAACCAGAAAGCTGTGATGCCATTGTACAGGTATGTACCTTTCGTTTTTCCGCTAACGTGCATGTGCTTTGTGGGGTTGTTGCGAAAACTGTAAATGCCAAACAGCAACAGCAGTATGCTGCCCAATATCTGCAAAACAAAAAGATTCTTGGGGTTGGTAATCAAATCCATCACAAAACTCATACCAAAGCCCGTGAGCAGTGCGTAGATAATGTCAGAGCATGTGGCGCCAAAGCCTGTCACCAAGCCATACCAACGTCCCTTGTTTAACGTTCGCTGAACGCACAACACCCCCACGGGACCCATCAGTCCCGAAGCAATCACTCCGATGATGATGCCCTTCCATATTTGGTCGATGATATCAATGTGAAACTCAAACGGCATAATGTATGCAAAATTGCGAAAATTATGCGAGATGCACAAATTTATGATGTGAAAGTTTGTGTTATACAAGTTTTTTAATACCTTTGCGAAACGTGTAAAAACCCTCATTAGGTCTTCCCGGTAGGGTTTGTCTGCGTGCGAAAGGGCATGGCGTACCTCATGCAAGCCGCAGGGCGCAACGCTGATGCAGCCGAGAGCCCACACGCATCCACGCCCGCAAAGGGAGGTAGTAAACGATTTCTATACTAACTTATAATAAAAAACGAAAACATCACATGAAAGCAGTTTCTGAATTGAAACCGTACGTAATCGGTTTAGACTTAGGTGGAACCAACTCTGTCTTCGGCATCGTTGACAGCCGTGGTGACATCAAGGCCACCACATCCATCAAGACGCAAGGATATGACAACGTAGACGACTATGTAGACGCTTCCATTGAGGCTTTGCAGTTGATCATCGACCAAGTGGGCGGCATCGACAAGATTAAAGCCATGGGTATCGGTGCACCCAACGGCAACTTCTACAACGGAACCATCGAGTTTGCACCCAACCTCAGCTGGGGACACAACGGCATTGTGCCTCTGGCCAAGTTGTTCTCCGATAAGTTGGGCATCCCCGTGGCACTCACCAACGATGCCAATGCGGCAGCTATCGGTGAGATGACGTATGGGGTGGCTCGTGGCATGAAGAATTTCATCGTCATCACCCTCGGTACAGGTGTCGGCTCGGGCATCGTTGTGAATGGTCAGTTGGTGTATGGCAGCGATGGATTCGCTGGCGAGTTGGGACACGTTGTCGTGCGTCGTGAGAACGGACGTTCGTGTGGTTGCGGTCGCTTCGGCTGCTTGGAGGCTTATTGCTCGGCCACCGGTGTTGCCCGTACGGCTCGCGAATTGCTCGAAACAACCGAAGAACCCTCTCTCTTGCGCGACATGATTCCTGAAGACATCACGTCACTGGATGTGAGCATTGCCGCAGGAAAGGGTGACAAGCTGTCGCAGCACGTTTATCAAATGACGGGCGAAATGCTCGGTGAGGCTTGTGCCAACTTTGCCGCCTTCTCTTCACCCGAGGCATTTATCTTCTTCGGTGGCTTGACCAAGGCTGGCGATCTGCTGATGAAGCCTTTGAAGGAAAGCTACGACAAGTGTGTGCTGAAGATATTTAAAGACAAGGCCAAGTTCTTGATTAGCGGGCTTGATGGTTCATCAGCCGCTGTGTTGGGAGCCAGTGCCATTGGTTGGGAGATATAAGCATCGCTGCCACAGCAGCGATTAAGGCAGGTTCTATAAATTGGCTTTGATAGCTTTCAAGCTTATCATCTAAGCCAAAAAGATAATACAAAAAGGAGGGTGTATCATAACTTGTGCGTATGATACACCCTCTTTTCGTTTGTTATCAGCCTTAATTCTTGACAATCTTCTTGCCACCAACGATGTACACACCTCGTGGCAAGTTCTCGACGTTGGTGCCGAGATACTCCCCGTCGAGGGTATAAACGCCGTCCTTGGGAGTAGATGCTTCGGCTGTAGAAAGGGCAATACCGGTAGCGTTGGGTACAATCACCACTTCGCTCGTCACTCTTTTACCGTCATTACCCTTCATTAGTGGGGCAAACCCCAGTTTCTTGTTCATTTGGCAAAAGCCAATAAAACCAATCTGCCAAGGGTGAAGGACAACTGAGCAATCCCTCATTGTATTGTAAATTGAGGAAAGAGAAACGGATACGTTCCTGTGGGTGGTATCGCTCGTTATAGACAGACAGGCTTCTGCCACTCACACAATTTTCTGCCTTTACCTCTATCGGTATGATACGCTCACCCCACTGGATAACGAATTCTATCTCCGCACGACTGTCGGGCGACCAGTAATACGGAATGTCGTCATTCAACAACGGCATGAGCGACTGCAAGATGGCGTTCTCCGCCATGCTGCCCTTAAATTCCGTATAGTTGGCATTGGCATTCAGGGTGACAGTGGCAGGAAGCCGTGCCAGTCGGCGAAGCAACCCGCAATCACAAGCATATACCTTGAAAGCCGACGGATCTGCGTAGGCTGAAATAGGAAGTCCGGGCTTGGTAATGTTGCACACCCTGTAAATCATTCCAGCATCCTCCAGCCAAAGCAGCGCGTCTTCATAGTCCTTTGACCTTGCGCCTGGTTTTACTATCTTGAAGATGAATTTTCGGTTCTCCTTGGCAAGTTGCGAGGGCAGCGAGCGCCAGATGGCATGGATGCGTGGAATCTCCCTCGGCGTAGCGTACTTGGCAAAGTCAAGTTCATAAAGGTCAAGAATGTCTTGCTGCACCTTCTCCACAGCCTCCATGCCCTTGTTGTCAAGAAGGCTGATAACTGCTTCGGGCATACCACCGCACACAAGGTAACGCCTGTACTCCGTTTTCAACTTGTTGAGGACAATTTCAGGCAGGTGACTGGCATCATGCAGATTTTCCACATAGCTAAACGTTTTCTCATCGGCAGCACGCAGAAACTCCCGGAACGTGATGGGGTACATACGCACGATGCTCACCTTGCCCACCGGCACCGTCATGCTGCGCCTCTTCACCGCTACGCCAAGCAGACTGCCAGCGGCAATGACATGGTACGCTGGCGCATCTTCATAGAAGTATTTTAGGCTGTTCAATGCCTCCTCGCACTCCTGAATCTCATCGAAGATAATCAGCGTCTTACCTGCCACAATGGGAACCTCCGTATACAGCGAAAGCTCTTTCAGGATTCTCTCCGGACTTTTGGAAGTTTGAAAGACAGACCTTAACTCTGGCTGACGGTCAAAATCGAACTTGGCGCAATAGTCAAATTCTTCCTTGCCAAACGCTTCCATTGCCCAGGTCTTGCCAATCTGTCTTGCTCCCTTTAATAGGATTGGCTTCCTGTCCGTTTCTTCTTTCCACCTCCTCAAGGTGTCTATGATGTCTCTTCGTATTTCCATCGTTTACATTTTTAAGTGCAGAAAAGTGTGAAAATCTACATTTTTCTGTAGTTGTTAATGCAAAAATAGCCATTATTCATAAAACAGACAAGTTTTGTGGGAGAAATATGGAGATGAAATCCACGATTTTTTATGACAAAAGGTTGTTGATTATCAAAAGCAATCATTTTTCTTTGTTTTACCAACAAATTGGAAGCGTGAAACAACATCTTTGTATTTGGACTGTCAATGATTTGCAATTGCAGGCCAAACTGATGGACTTTGAAGAACGTAGTCAATGGGTTTGCAAC